>JAXISU010000464.1:0-2123 GCA_034680425.1 Cyclobacterium sp. | reverse complement strand
GATCCAATTCCAATCACGCCTATTCCAAATTATGCCTACAAAAACCTAGGTGATCTCCGCTTTGAAAATGTGGCAGATCAATGGGGCTTAGGCAAAGCCATCCACTCCAATGGGGCCGCTTATGGGGATTTGGACAACGACGGCACCTTGGACTTGGTGGTCAACAACGTCAATGCAACCGCCCAAATCTTTAAGAATAAAGGCAAAAGCCTGCAACCAGACCTGCACAGCATCCAATTGCAGTTGGTAGGCAAGGGAAAAAATACCGGAGCTATAGGCACACAGATTCAAGTGAAAGCTGGCGATCAGGTATTTTACACCGAACAAATGCCCAACCGCGGCTTTCAATCCAGCGTGGATCCAAAAATCACCATTGGCTTGGGCAAAGTCACTATTATAGATGAGCTCAAGGTTTTGTGGCCTGATGGAAGTTTTACCCAGATGACCAAGGTGCCTGTAGACCAACTTCTCAAATTACGCTGGGAAGAGGCGGGAGCACTTCCAGCGGGAACCTCCTTTTTCCCAGCCCCAAGTCCTGCCAAATTTGTAAAAGCGAGCAATCCAGGGCTTGATTTTACGCACCAGGAGAATGAGTTTATTGATTTTGATCGAGATCGACTCACCTACCTGATGCTGTCCACGGAAGGCCCAGCATTTGCCAAAGGGGATGTCAATGGAGATGGCCTTGAAGACCTTTTCTTTGGCGGAGCCAAAACCTTCCCAGGCAAACTTTACCTTGCCAAAAAAGGAGGAGGATACACCTACAAACCCCAAGAATCCTTTGACCTAGACGCTATTTCAGAAGATACTGATGCCCTATTTTTCGATGCAGACAAGGATGGAGATGCAGACTTGTTTGTAACTTCTGGAGGCAATGAATCCGGGTTTGGAAGCATTGATCTTGCCGATCGACTCTACCTCAATGATGGCAAAGGGAACTTTACCAAAGGCTTCAACACCGGCCTGATGGGCATTTTTGGAAGCAGCTCGGCCGTAGCACCGATAGACCTCAATGCAGATGGAGCACTTGACTTGGTTGTAGGTGGAAGACTTATCCCCTTCACCTATGGCGTGTCAGCAGATGCCCAGCTATGGATCAACGATGGAAAAGGAAATTTCACCGAACAGTCCGCAACATTGGCTCCTGAACTGAAGGCCATTGGAATGGTAACCGATGCCAAGGTCTTGGATTACGATGGAGATGGATTGCAAGATGTCGTATTTGTGGGTGAATGGATGGCCCCTACCTTCTTCAAGAATGTAGGGAAGAAGTTGGAAAAAAAGGCCCTGCCTGGTATGGAAAATCTGAAAGGATGGTACCGAACCCTGGAAGCGGGAGACTTCAACGGCGATGGCAAGCCTGATCTAGCCTTAGGCAATCAAGGATTCAATACCCGCATGAAGGGATCAAACGCCCAACCAATCCGAATGTATCTGAATGATTTTGATCAAAACGGAACTGTTGAACAGGTATTTACACAAGTAGTGGATGGGGTATCCATTCCCTACACGCTCAAGCACGAACTTGAAAGACAGGTGCCTAGCATCAAGAAAAAGTACATCCGCTATGCAGATTATGTAAACCAAAGTCTGCATGATATTTTTAGCAAAGAAGTAATCGATCGTTCCATTATTCAGGAAATGAACAACCTGGAATCTGGAATTTTACTCAACCAAGGTGCAGGCAACTTCGCTTGGAAGCCTTTTGCTGTGGATGGGCAGAAATCTTGGATCTTTGCAATTCAAGTGCTCGACCTCAATGAGGATGGGATTCAAGACCTGATCTTGGGAGGAAACTTATCCAATGTCAAGCCGGAACTTGGAAAGTACGATGCGAGCTATGGAGAGGTATTCCTTGGAAAAGGGGACGGAACCTTCACCTTCTGGCCCAATCGAATGCATGGATTGAAGTTGGACGGTGACATCCGAGCCATCGCAAACCTTGGAGGCAAGCGACTCCTATTCGTGAAAAACAGCGCTCCTGCAGAAATCTGGACCTATTAATAGCACCCAATTGGATGCATTAAATACCTGAGTTTTATCATTTGGGATTATTCTCCATTTGGGTAACTTTGAGTTCCTTAAATGAATGCATTCGAGGCATCCCCAGCTACTTATCCCCT
>JAXISU010000463.1:0-2125 GCA_034680425.1 Cyclobacterium sp. | reverse complement strand
TGCTATCGACGTCCTCAGTTCTGGAACACGTAGAGAAGACCTCTTGATGGATAAGGAAGAAATGCAGCGTGTCTGGATTCTGAGAAAGTTGATGAGCGACATGACCTCACAAGAATCCATGGAGTTCCTACTTCAGCGAATGAAAGGTACTCGGGACAATGCCGAGTTCTTGATCAGCATGAATGGATAAAATGCCTCGGCCTGACAACAGGCCGTGTTTTCAACAAAAAGCAGCTGTCTCTATCCAGGGACAGCTGCTTTTTTTGGTACTTGGCCTACCTCTTCAAATTGCCAACACCTACTTTTGTTCCGCTATTTTCTTTCGCAAGTGGGGTGGCATCTTGGCTCTTCTAAAACCTAGAGTGCCTTTCAGGCCCGAAAAAGTCGCCTTCCACCAGGCATTAATCACGGACTTACGGGTATCTCGCTGTAGGTAAATCTCCCGAACCACAGGCCTTCCTTTGGCAGATCTCGGATTTGCGTTTTTTCCTAAGAAATTAGCTACAAAACTATATATCCTCAACTTGCCCTTGCCTCGCTCAAGCGTGAGACTATCCAAAAACTCCAGTTTGAAATCCCGATAGCCCAAGGTCATGCTACCAAAGGCCTCCTGCTCATTGACCTCAAAGTCCCAATTTCCATGGGTAATTTCGCCTGAAGTAGGTCGCACAAAAACCGTATTTGACACCAAATCCGACATTTCAGAAAAGGCAAATTTGTCAGCCGTCACTTGCACCTTCATCGGATAGTTTTTTTCGAAAAGCATCGTTCCCGTCACCCCAAGCTTGCTGCTATCCCCTACCTGTGCCGCCATCCCAAACTTGATTTCAGAGACCGGGTAGGAAGCGCCTGTCTTTCTCAAAAAATGGGGCCTATATTCCCACTCAGGTGGTCGAAGGTGATTCGTCCGGATTGGGTAGATTTTTCACCAAATTCCACATAGGTTACTTGGCTATCGCTCACTTGCACCGTGTCGAGGTCAGCATTGATCTTGGCATGCTCCAGCAGGAATTGCGGCATCGCCTTGTAGGCGAGCGAATCCAATGGTTTTCGTTTGTCTCGTACAAGCTCAAGGGTTGCCCCTTTCACCACCAATGCTTTGGCCTTGAGCAGTTCGAATTCCGCAAGACGCAAGGGATCAATCCCCTCCAGCTGTATCTGCTGAATGCGTGCGTTGATGGCTTCCTTTTGGAAAGGTTGGCTGTTCAAATACGCATCGGTCCCGTATGTGGGTCGGTAATAAATTCCTTCCAAGGAGAGATTTTCCTCGGCAAACTGTACTTTTTCTAGGTTGATTTTGTAACTACTGTCCTGGGTATAGGTTTCGTAATCGCTCAGGCTGAAGGTCATATTCTTGCCGAGTAGCTCCTTCCAGCTGGGTAGTTCCTTGAGGTCAAGCAGATCTATTCCAAGCTGGGATAACCTAAAATCTACCCTTGGAAAGTGGCCATTGGGAAGGGCTCTCCCCCCTTTTTGGTACAGGTCAAGCTGCCCATTTTCCATGCTAAGCTCACCCAACAGGATGGATTGAATCAGGGGGTTTTCCTTCTTTTCGGCTGATGGCTTACGGAAACTGGGTGTGTTGGGAAGGCTATCTAGGTAGATGGCCAGTTTCGGCCTAACCAATCGAACTTGTTTCAAATCCAATTTTCTAGAAAGTAACATGTCAAGCAAGGTGTTTTTCTCAAGAATAACTTGCTCTACGGTTCCTTTCACCACAGGGCTACCCGGATTGCCCAAGAGGTCGGTTGGAAGGATGCTCAGACCCGAAAAGACTACCTCCTCCTTTTGATCACCAAAGGCTACGGAAGCAAACTTTACCGTATGCACGCTATCGGAAAGCGCATAAGTAAAGTCGGTCAAGCCCAGGTTGGCTCGCAGGTACATGCTGGCATAGTCCTGGGCATTAGCCAGTAAACTATCTAAATTGAATTGGGTGAGGTTAAAAGCAAAGCCTGTTTTAACCGCCTGCTTTGCCTGATTTTGGCTTTGGTAATTGAGTTGCAGGGTGGCATTGGTAGCCGTAATGGTGTCGACATACACTTCTTCAATGGCTTTCTGTACCGCTTTTTTCCTTTTGTTGATCGTTTTCTGATCGACAGCAGTTACCTGCCTGTCAATGTCT
>JAXISU010000462.1:0-2125 GCA_034680425.1 Cyclobacterium sp. | reverse complement strand
GAAGAATTGGAAGCCATGCGCGAGCGCCTCACCGCTGCCCGCGTAGTGCAGCCCCAGTACAACAGCATTACCCGAACCCAAATGAAAAACTCCCTCACGCTATCGGCAGAAGAAGTGAAGGAACGATTGGCCTCGGGAGATCCCTACGTCATCCGCGCCAAACTTCCTCTCAAAGAGGAGGTGCGCTTTCATGACCTAATCCGCGGCTGGGTGCTTGTGCATTCCAGTACCCTAGACGATAAGGTCTTGATGAAATCAGACGGCATGCCTACCTACCACCTGGCCAACATTGTGGATGACCACCTGATGGGCATCACCCACGTGATTCGTGGGGAAGAATGGCTTCCATCGGCTCCCCTGCACGTATTGCTGTACCGATTTTTTGGTTGGGAGGATACGATGCCGCAGTTTGCCCACCTGCCCCTGCTCCTGAAGCCGGATGGCAATGGCAAGCTCTCCAAGCGCGATGGGGACAAACTAGGATTTCCTGTATTTCCACTCAACTGGACCGATCCTTTTACAGGAGAAAAATCCAGCGGCTTCCGAGAAAATGGCTACCTGCCGGATGCCCTCCTCAACTTCCTTGCCTTCCTTGGCTGGAATCCAGGGGATGAGCGGGAGATTTTCTCCTTAGAAGAACTCGTAGAAGCCTTCTCCATCGAGCGGATTGGCAAGTCGGGAACTAAATTTGACATCGCCAAAGCGAAGTGGTTTAACGAACATTACCTCCGTAGCAGCGCGCAGGAGGACTTGATTACCTACCTACAGCAGGATGCACAGGCAGCAGGCACTACCCTTTCCCAAGAAAAAGCAGGAGCTATCGTCTCCCTTCTTCGAGATCGGGTCACCTTCCCTGGGGACTTCTGGAGAGACAGTCAGTTTATCAGCCATGCACCTACGCAATTTGATGCCGAGGTAGCGGCTAAAAAATGGAATGCCGATGCCGCCAACTTGCTCCAAGCCTATGCCAATGCACTGGAATCTGGAGTAGCCGCTCCCTTTGACGGAACGGCAGCCAAGGCGCTCCTGGAAAGTACGGCCGAAGCCACGGGCATCAAGCTGGGCAAAGTCATGCAGGCAGTCCGTCTGGCGGTCACTGGACTGGGTGCTGGGCCGGACCTGATGGAAGTTTTTGCGATTTTAGGTCCTCAAGAGGTAGCCAAAAGAATTCGATTTGCGTTAGATACGCTAGCAATCGTAGACTGAGATGACCAAAAAAAAGAAAAAAGAAGAAGAACCCCGCGTGCACGAAGAATTGAAGGGATTCAAAATGGAAATCAATTCCTTTGGAGAAATCTCTTCCAACCTACCCATCGAGGCAATCAATGCCTTTCTAAACAAGAACGTGGAGGATAAAAAACTCAAAGAGCGTGAGGATCAAACACAGGATTAAACCCTAAACTATCTACAAAAGCTTCTTTAATCGAGGCTTTTGTGGTTTTAGGGGATTTCATTTTTTTAAGTTCAACACCCAAACCACATGGTACACCAAAAAGAATTTTCAGCAAGTGACCATCCCTCAAAGAGTATGGGGAGGCAAACACAGCGCTTCCTACTGAACCTATCGTGGGCGTTCATTCTGTTGTGTTTTCTTGCATCTTCCACACAGGCACAAACCGGAAGTCTCAGCGGAACTATCGTCGCAAAACCAACAAATACCCCGCTTTCGGATGTTCATGTTTTCATTCCCAACACCACCTTTCAAGCTTTTTCTGATGGGGAAGGTAACTTTCTGTTGGCCAACCTGCCGGAAGGCACCTGGGAGCTGCAGGTGCGAGGACAGGGATGGGAGAGTTTTAGTCAACAGATTCAAATCAAAGCAGGGCTGCCTGTGCGCTTAGCCATTGCGCTCAACAAGGCCGCAGAGCCAGTACCCAGCTCAGCTACCCTATCCAAATCCAAGCGAGCCAAACTGACTGAAGCTGTCCAGGTGGCCTTAGTTGGAAAGGCCGAGGAAGGGAAGCGCCCCCAGCTCTTAAATCCGGATAAGCTGATTTTTGAGGAGCAAAAGGATAAATCCTTCCGTGCGCAGTCAGCGGGGCCCTTGTTTTTTTCCAACGAGGAAACAGGCTACTTGGTGGCTGTATATTTTGATCCCTTTACCTTAGAGATCTCCGCCCCTCAG
>JAXISU010000461.1:0-2129 GCA_034680425.1 Cyclobacterium sp. | reverse complement strand
GAAGGAATTGACAACTATCCAGATGTGGTAGATACCCGTAACCTAGGCATGGTAGCCTACATGAAGCCAGCTGTTGGCTTGGTGATGCTCCGCGAATACATCTTGGGCCCAGAGCGCTTTGACAATGCCTTCCGTTCGTACATCAAGACCTGGGCCTACAAGCACCCGCAGCCAGGTGACTTCTTCAATCACATGGAAAATGTGGCCGGCGAGAACTTATCTTGGTTCTGGAAGGGTTGGTTTTATGGCAATGGCAACATTGACCTCGGCATCAACTCCGTGCAGCCTTATGGAGAAAATCAGGTGATCAGCCTAGTGAATAAAGGAGATTTCCCGATGCCGGTTACCCTTGAAATCACCTACGCAGACAATGCGACCGAACGGGTAAACTTGCCCGTGGAAATCTGGCAGCGTGGCGACACCTGGACGTACCTCCACAAAGGAAGCAAGAAGATCAAGCAGGTGGTCATCGATCCAGACAAGGTCACTACAGACATCAACTTAGGCAACGACAGCTGGCCAGTCCAAATCTACAAGTAAGCAAAAAGGTCCCGCTCGTGCGGGACCTTTCTTTTTCATCGTTTTTTATACAGGATCCGCCATAAGGCCATTTCCCCTAGAATAAACTTTGTAGTACAAGTAGGTGAGCCGTGGACCGTGGACTGTCGTCTGTTAGCTATTCTATCCTAACGCCTCCTTCATATCATCAATCAAATCATCGATATGCTCTAGCCCTACAGATACACGGAGAAGATTAGGAGGAGTCGTTGTATTTGGACCCTCCACAGCAGCCCTGCGCTCGATCAAACTTTCTACCCCACCTAGACTGGTCGCATTGGCGAAGAATCGAAGTTTGGACACCAAGCGATCTGCCGCTGCCGCTCCACCTTTTACGGTGAAAGAAACCATCCCACCAAAGCCATGCATCTGCTTGGCTGCCACCGCGTGGTTGGAATGAGAGGTCAATCCTGGGTAGTATACTTTTTCCACTTGTGCATGGGAAACTAGAAATTCCGCCAAGGCCTTGGCATTGCTCGCATGACCTTTCATTCGGTAGGCTAGTGTGCGGATACTGCGTGTCAAATAATAGCAGTCTGTCGGAGAAGGAACTGCACCACCAATGCGCTGCACATTCCTGATTTTTTCCCAGAAGGCATCTTTTTTTGCTGTGATTAAGGCTCCTCCGAGGATATCGGAATGCCCCCCAAAGTACTTGGTGCTGCTATGCATGACCAAGTCGGCACCCAGGTCAATGGGATTTTGAAATACCGGTGTAGCAAAGGTACTGTCGCAAGCCAAAATTGCTCCCTGCGCTTTTGCCAAAGCAGAAATTTCGCGAACGTCCGTGATCTTCAAAAGCGGGTTGGAAGGCGATTCCACCCAAAAAAGTGCCGTATTGGGGCGGATGGCCTTTTTCACAGCTTCGAGATTGCTCATATCCACAAAGGTCACCTCATGAATGCCCGCAAAGAGCTGCACCATGGAATTGTGGAGTCCGTGGTACATGTCGTCAGGCGCCACGATATGGGATCCTGGAGCAAGGGCCTGGTAAACGGCTGTACCAGCAGCATTTCCTGAAGAAAAGGCTGCCGCATCTTCTCCCTTTTCCATGGCTGCCAAGACCTGTTCCAAGGAATGTCGGTTGGGATTGTTGGCGCGAGTATAAAGCATCCCTCCTTCGTTTCCATGTTCAAAGGTGGTGCTTAAGGTGATGGGCTGCACCACGGCGCCGTGACTCTCATGAGTCCCATTGCTAAGGTGAATGGTGAGGGTTTCAAATTTCATAGGGTTGTCTTCAACTGCAACAAGTTAGAAAAGTCTAGGACAGGAGGAAAATCCTTCCTAAAAAAAAGCCCTGCGTTTTCGCAAGGCTTCCAATTAACGAATTCGATCTACCGAACGGACCAGCGCCTCATCCTTTTTGATAAAGCGGTTGGCAAGCATGTTCATGACCATGGACACCAATATCGACCAAAATCCAATGCCGTAATCACCGCCGTCTTGACCTTGAATGGCTTCATTTACACCGTTGGTAGTCAAAAAGGTAGCGGCTACCAGAGACACCATCACGAGCGAATTGATCATGTTGAGCAAAAGCTGACGAGAACGAAGCTTGTATTGGAAGATAG
>JAXISU010000460.1:0-2133 GCA_034680425.1 Cyclobacterium sp. | reverse complement strand
GCTACCCACTCTTCCAACTTTGAAAACTGGTTTGCCAATACTCCTGGCCTAAAAGTACTCGTTCCTTCCAATCCTTCCGATGCCAAGGGATTGCTGAAATCTGCCATTCGTGACCCAGATCCAGTGATTTTCATGGAGTCTGAAGTAATGTATTCCGACAAAGGAATGGTGCCCGATGGAGAATATTTAATTCCAATCGGCGTAGCAGACATCAAGCGCAAGGGGACAGACGTCACTGTGATTTCCTTCGGAAAAATGATGAAAGTAGCTCTTGAGGCAGCCGAAGAAATGGCCAAATCAGGTGTTTCCTGCGAAGTGATTGACTTGAGAACGGTTCGTCCGATCGATTACGCTACCTGTGTGGAGTCTGTCAAAAAGACCAACCGTGTGGTGATTGTTGAGGAAGCGAATCCATTGGCGGGTATTTCTTCCGAACTTACCTACCATTTTCAACGCAATGCATTTGACTACTTGGATGCTCCTGTCATCCGTGTCAACTCCATGGATATTCCGTTGAGTTATTCTCCAACTTACATTGATGTCACCATCCCTAATGTAAAGCGAACCGTTGAAGCGATTCAACAAGTGCTCTACAAGGCTTAAAATCTAGAATTGATTTAGTCAAACCCAGATCCTACACGGTCTGGGTTTTTTATTTTTTAAGGCCCCCTAGCTCCCCCTAAAAATAAAAAAATCCCGAATTCAATGAATTCGGGATTAGTAGCTCAACCCATCTATTGTTTACTAGTTTATTAAAGCGGTTAATTATTACGAACTGGAGCTCCTCCTTGTTCGCCTTGTCCTTCACCCCCATCTTTCAAGTCGTCGTTGGTGATGGATTTTCTCTTTTTAGGACGCTGATCCATGCTCATTTTACCGATGCGGTAATTGAAGTTGATCTTAAAGTTCAAATTCTGAAGTCGAGAAGTACTGTTCTGTACAATGCTAGGTGTTACGATTTCGTTGCGGACGACCATCTCCTTCATGAGGAAATTTTCTGCCCCAAAACCAAAGGATCCTCTCTTCTCTTTGAATTGCTTGTTGAAGTTCAATCCATAAGCTGCAAATCCACCAGAGGAGCCTTGTAACTGTACCTGACGGCCTCTCGCAAAGGTGAACAACTGAATTTGCCAATCTTTAGGCAAGGTGTAATTTCCGAATGCACGTCCACTGACGACCATGCCTTCGTTTTGCGCTGCAAACTTAGGATCGGTAAGACCATTATCAAGCATGGAGTAGTACAAATCCATTCCTCCATTCAAAGAAAGCTTGTTGTTCAGGTTTACATTGAAGAACAAGTTGGTTCCTACCGCCTGCTCCTGACCAATGTTTTCGAAGCTCGTAAAGATGATTCCATCGTCACGCACGTTACGAATGGATTGAATGGAACCCGTGGTATTTCTGTAGAATCCTGTAAAATTCAAGGTGGTTCCTTTGATAAAGGTGCTGTACCCGATTTCATAGTTATCGGTCAATTCCGGATCTAGCTCAGGATTACCTTGAGAAAGCTGCTGGGGATTGGAAGCTTCAATGTTGGGATTTAGAAAACGAAGCGAAGGTCGTTGGATACGTCTGTTGTAGGCCAACTTGATCATGTTTCCGTTTTTCAGTTTTCTACTCGCATTCACGCTAGGAACTAGGGTTCCATAAGACGGAATTTCCGCCTTGAAGTCCGTTTTAAAGTCAGCATTGATAGTCGTGTACTCGTAGCGCAATCCTGGCTTCAAGGTGTAGTTTTTGAGCAGCTGGAAGGTGTAGGAAAGGTACCCTGCAGTGACATTTTGATCGTAACTAAACTCATTGCTCAAGGTAGGGTCTGGTAAGGCTACATAGGCACCTGTAGGGCCCTGTGCCAAGAAATAGGAGAAGTCCGAGTAAGCCTTTCGCAAGATGTTTTTTGCACCATATTCAATGATTTGAGATCCCTTTTCATCGAGTGGAGTGACGTAGTCTACTTGAAGCGTAAATTCTTCGTTCTTGCTTGGGTTCACATTTTTCAACCTAGAAAAGATGGTCTCCAGGTCATTTTCTTCAAAAAGCGTGTTTGTAAAGGAGTTTTCCCGGTTGTTATTGGAATACAAGGTTAAGAAACTCAATTCCTTTCCTTTCTTCTCAAAGGTCTTCGTATAGTTC
>JAXISU010000459.1:0-2135 GCA_034680425.1 Cyclobacterium sp. | reverse complement strand
TGGAAGCAATGCTGGGCCCGGATTTGGGTTGGTTTTCTGACCTGTATTCCTTGACGTCAGCCGGTAACTGGGAGGATGGCGTCAATATTCTCTTTCAAGTGGAATCCTACGAAACAGTGGCGAAGCGACAGGGTATTCCGTTACCTACTTTCCTGGAGAAGCTAGCCGCTCAAAAAGCCAAGTTGCTCAACACTCGCAATCTCCGCATCTACCCTGGCAAGGACGACAAGGTGCTGGCAGGCTGGAATGGCCTAATCGACTCAGGCTTGATTCAAGGCTACCTGGCAACAGGAGATCAAGAATTTTTGGACATGGCGCTCCGGAATTTGGATTTTGTACAAGTCCAGCTCTTTCGAGAAGGAACCTTGTACCGCAGTTACAAGAATGGACAGGCTTACACTCCTGCCTTCCTGGAGGACTATGCGGCACTGATCAAGGCCTCCTTGATGGCCTTTTCTGCAAGTGGCTTGTCTCGACACCTGGTCTTTGCCCAAACGCTAGCCGAGGTGGTTTTGGCACGATTTTACGATCCCGAGGACGGCTATTTTTATTTCAGCGATCCCAGTGCTGAAAAATTGATTGCCAACAAAAAGGAACTCTTTGACAACGTCATCCCAGCTTCCAATTCCATCCTTGCACGCAGTTTTCATCAACTTTCCCTTCTCACTTACGAGGAGAATTATGGAAAAATCGCAGCGCACATGCTAGGCGGGATGAAAGAATTAGTGCTGAAGGAACCAGGATTTTTGTGCAATTGGGCCAACTTCTACTTGGAGAGCCTAGTGCCGACCGCAGAAATTGCCATTGTAGGTTCCGGAGCAAAGAAAAAAGCATTAGCCCTGCTGGGGGACTACCTTCCAAATACATTGGTCGCCTGGTCGGAATCTCCGACAGCTAGCGTCCCTCTTCTGGAAGGAAAGCTGGGGGATGCCGAAGGAAATGCCTTAATTTACGTATGTGTAAATCGCAGTTGCCGCAGACCTGTGGTCACCGTGGAGGAAGCACGCGCATTGGTACCTCAGTTGAACTAATAGATTGGACACGCTATTTCCGGAACATGATTTTTCATCAGCCGTGGACGAATCTCAATTCGTCGATGTCATCTTGCCAGTGCCCATTCCCCGAATGTTTACCTACAAGGTGCCCAAGGCCCTTCAGCCCCTGCTTCAGATTGGCTGCCGGGTTCTAGTTCAGTTTGGAAAGAAAAAAGTGCTCACCGGCATCATTGGCCGTGTACACAATAGCCCTCCCCAAGCCTACGAGGCCAAGCCAGTCCTAGATGTACTCGAAGAGCAGCCCTCTGTCAATCCCTTACAAATTCGATTTTGGGTTTGGATGGCTTCCTACTACTGTTGCCATATTGGAGAGGTGATGGGCGCTGCCCTTCCTTCGGGTTTGCGGCTATCTTCTGAAAGCAAAATCCAACTCCATCCTGAATTTGATCTGGAGAATTCGCCCTACCCCTTGGATGTACGGGAGGAGAAAATATTGGAAGCCTTGGCGACTAAAGAGGAACTCAGTTACGAGGATTGCGAGCAGCTCCTTGGCGTAAAAGCCATCCATCCCATCCTCAAGAGTTTGGTAGCCAAAGAGGCGATCTTGATTTTTGAAAAGGTTCAAGAAAAATACAGCCCCAAACTAGAAACAAGGCTGCGGCTTCATGCAGATTACTTGAGCAATTCGGCTTTGGAGGTTCTTTTTGGAGATTTGCAATCCAAGCCCAAGCAGGAAGCAATTTTGCTCAAATTTTTGCGAGACCTGCCCGTGCATCAGCGCCCCGAGTTAAATACCAAAGGGCTGCCCAAGGCCAGTTTATTGGAAGAAGGAGATTCCGAAAGTTCCCTAAAGACCCTGATCAAAAACGGGGTGTTGGAATCCTACACCCAACTGGTGGACCGCATTCCGGAGGAAGCTGCTGAGCGAGAAGCTTCAGCACTATCTGAAGCCCAGCAGGAGGCCATGGATCAAATCAAGGGGCATTTTGAAAGCAAGCAGACCGTCCTCCTACAGGGCATCACTGGTGCTGGCAAAACGGAGATCTACATCAAATTAATTCAGGAGGCGCTAGGCAGTGGCTCTCAAGTGCTACTATTACTTCCTGAAATTGCGCTCACCACGCAGCTGGTGGGGAGATT
>JAXISU010000458.1:0-2140 GCA_034680425.1 Cyclobacterium sp. | reverse complement strand
GTACCAATGATGGTAAAGTCTTTCTTGTCTTTAAGCGTCACCTCTTCAGGAGCCGTAAGCGTGGAAGCCACTGCTACAAATTCACCAAAATGGCCTTTTTTACCTGATCCCTCGTGGCTAATCATTCCCTTAGAAACGGTGATTTCTGTGGCGGGAACTTTCCAAGTTTGTGCGGCTGCTGCCACCAAAAGGAACTTGGCAGTTGCTCCTGCTTTTCGTAGTCTTTCCCAGCTATGCGGCATGGCTCCAGAGCCACCAGTCAGCTGTCGTTCGTATTTTTCAGGATCCAAATTGGCTTGGACAACCCGTACCTTTTCCCAATCTGCCTCCAATTCTTCGGCGACCACCATGGGAAAAGAGGTTTTGATATTTTGCCCTAATTCGGGGTTAGGCGAAAAGATAACCACATCTCCAGTTGGAGAGATGGATAGAAAACTATTGAAAGATTTGGCTTGCGCTAAAACTTGCTCGATACTAAGGACCTCCATTTTTGGAGAGTCACAACTAAACCAGTTGAATCCGATCACTAATCCGCCAGCAGTAGTTCCAGCGATTTTCAGAAAGTCTCTTCTGCTTGTTCCTGTCTGTGTTTTCATAGTTATTTGGATTTAGCGGCTAGTGCTACAGCCTCTCTAATTTTATGATAGGTACCACAGCGACAGATGTTTCGGTTCATCGCATTGTCAATTTCTTCCAAAGTCGGAGAAGGATTTTGCTCTAAAAAAGCTGCTGCGTTCATGATTTGACCTGCCTGGCAATACCCACATTGAGCCACATCAACCTCATCCCAAGCCTTCTGTACCGGGTGATCCCCGTCCTGAGAAAGCCCTTCGATGGTCGTCACTTCTGAATTTCCAATGCTAGAAACAGAAGTAACACAGGAGAAAATGGCGTTTCCATTCAAATGAACGGTACAAGCGCCACATTGAGCGATGCCACAGGAAAACTTAGTTCCCACAAGATTCAAATGATCCCGAAGAACCCAAAGTAATGGGGTGTCGTCTTCCACCTCTACCTGGTGCGTGGTTCCATTTACTTTTAGTGTAAAATTTGCCATATCTGGTTTGTTTTTAGACTTTTAAACTACTAAAAAAGTGTTGTAAAAACCAACCAATTTTGTGAAAGGATAAAAGAAAGGTTGAATTGCAAAAGGATTTGAATTTGAAAACTGCCACCTGAACCTAAGAATCCAAACTTGTTCTAAATACAAATCCTAAAAATTGACATTTTGTAGCGGTGAGATTTTTTTTATCTTCGATTTATCTTTTTTACCCAAACCTGAAAAAAATGTCTCAAACCATCAAAGCAGCCATAGTCGGAACTGGATTTATTGGTCCTGCGCACCTAGAAGCACTGAGAAGAATTCCTAATGTAGAAGTTGTCGCCTTGGTAGAAGTAAACCAAGCACTTGCAGACGAAAAAGCGAAGCAATTGGGCATTCCAAGAGCTTATGTTTTTGCAGATATGCTCAAACAAGATGATATCGATGTAGTCCATATCTGTACTCCTAATTTTCTCCACTACAGCCAAGCCAAGGCAGTATTGGAAGCAGAGAAGCATGTGATTTGCGAAAAACCATTGGCCATAAGCCTGGAAGAAGCCGAAGATTTGGTTAAAATTGCCAAAACCACAGGCCTGGTGAATGCGGTGCACTTCAACCTACGCTACTACCCTATGGTACGCCAAATGAAGGTCATGCGTGAAAAAGGAGAATTGGGAGAAGTGTATTCGATCATGGGTTCTTACCTACAAGATTGGCTTTTCCTACAGACGGACTACAACTGGAGATTGGAACCAGACAAATCAGGAGATTCTAGAGCCATTGCTGACATTGGCTCCCACCTATTGGATATTACTGAATACGTGACCGGATTGAAGATCAGCGCTGTAATGGCTGATTTCTCCACGGTCCACAAGACCAGATTGAAGCCACTAAAGGCTATTGAAACCTACTCGGGAAAGATGCTGACTCCAGCCGATTACCAAGAGGTGCCGATCAATACAGAAGATCACGCCACCGTACTTCTTCGATTTGACAACGGTTCCAAAGGATCCATCACGGTATCCCAGGTAAATGCGGGACGTAAGAACAGACTCAACATTGAAATTGCAGGCTCCGTATCCGCTTTTGAATTCAATT
>JAXISU010000457.1:0-2144 GCA_034680425.1 Cyclobacterium sp. | reverse complement strand
TTTGACCAAGGCCTGCTTCCAGGCCAAGTCGCTTATTTTCTTCGGCTGTTCCCTCCACATACAAGACCAATTGCTCTCCTAAACGGCCATCATTTTCCCCAAACAAAAAATAGGCGCATCCTGGGCAAATTTCCTCGAGTAGGGGAGCAATTCGACGTTCCAATTGTTCGGGAAAAAGTTTGATTCCTCCAGAATTAACCACAAAATCAACTCTACCTAACCAAGTGAATGTATTTTTTGACCGAAGTTCAATTGTGTCATTCGTCTGTATTCTTTCAGTTCCACTCATCGGAGATTGGATCCAAAGGCAATGCTGTTCATTGATTCCGATGACTACTCCCGGTAGGGCTTGGTACACCAAATCACCTTCTCCAATCTTCGCTAAAGCGATATGGGAGACCGTTTCGGTCATTCCAAAGGATTGCCAAGCTCGAATTCCCTGTTGAACCAGCTCCGGTTGGATTTTATGGGGTAAAGCGGCTCCTCCGATCAATATATGAGGGATGGACTGGAGTAGTTTTCTGCTCTTTTCATCGGCCAAACCCGCTTCCACCTGAAGGGGAACTAACGCAACGAAAGTAAATTGCTCCTCCATTCCAAGCAGCGGGTTTGCACTAGGCTCCACCAAGGTGATTGGGCAATCCCAAACTAGGGCGCGAACCAGCATCATTTTTCCTGCGATAAAGGCGGGGTTTAGGCAGCAGAGCAGATGTGAACGGGTAGTTGTACGGAAAAAGGCCCCAGTGGCGACTGCGCTGGCTTCCATTTGGGTTCGGCTGAGGACTTGCAACTTGGGTGCTCCGGTAGATCCAGAGGTCTGTTGGGTAAATGTTTCCTGTCCTGCCAACCAATCCCTACAGAATGCAAAGGCTACCTGAGCAAATTCCGGAAGCTCCTCCAAGTTGGGGAGGGGCTGGCTTTTGCTGTAAAGGTAAGACTGGTAGCGAAGTTGAAACATACGCGTGGTGGAGATGAGAAAGGAAACCGTATCCCTAACAAATTTCGTCAGCTTCGGTTAACTTGCACAAAAATGTGATTTTTAAATCAAACGATAATGATTAACTGGATTACAGCCAAGGAATACGAGGACATCACCTACAAAAAGTGCAATGGCGTAGCGCGGATTGCGTTTAACAGACCAGACGTGAGGAATGCATTTCGTCCAAAAACCACTGCTGAATTATACGATGCCTTCTACGACGCACAAGAAGATACTTCCATTGGGGTCATTTTGCTTTCCGGAGAGGGACCTTCTGCCAAGGATGGCAAATGGGCTTTTTGCTCCGGAGGAGACCAGCGTGCGAGAGGGCACCAGGGCTATGTGGGTGAGGATGGCTACCATCGATTGAATATCTTGGAAGTACAGCGCCTCATTCGCTTCATGCCCAAGGTGGTTATCGCTGTAGTGCCAGGCTGGGCAGTAGGTGGAGGGCATAGCCTTCATGTCGTTTGTGACCTTACACTGGCCAGTGCGGAGCATGCGATATTTAAGCAAACCGACGCCGATGTAACCAGCTTCGATGGGGGTTATGGTTCGGCCTACTTAGCCAAGATGGTGGGTCAGAAAAAGGCCCGTGAAATATTCTTCCTAGGAAGGAATTATTCCGCTCAAGAAGCAATGGATATGGGCATGGTCAATGCCGTCATTCCGCACGATCAATTGGAAGACACCGCCTACGAATGGGCGCAAGAAATTCTCGCCAAATCACCTACTTCCATCAAGATGCTCAAGTTTGCAATGAACTTAACCGACGATGGAATGGTGGGTCAACAGGTGTTTGCTGGGGAAGCTACCCGACTGGCATACATGGCCGAAGAAGCCCAGGAAGGGCGTAATGCTTTTCTTGAAAAGAGAAAGCCTAACTTTAAGAAAATCAAATGGATACCTTGATTTAGGTAAAGTAAAAAAAGAATTGTTTTTTTAATTTAGTAGCGTCCGCCGCGGCGGACTTTTATCAATTAAAATTATAACCCTTGGAGTAACCGGGGGTTATAATTGTTGCGATCCTTCGGATCTGGGGGCGAGAGGTGTTAAACTTTGATGTCGTCGGGTGAATCATGGGGCTCGAGGTTTAAATTGGTTTTGATCTCCGAAGGAGTGTTATTAAATTTTTTATTCTTTTTTTTGAAGACTCTGATTCTCA
>JAXISU010000456.1:0-2149 GCA_034680425.1 Cyclobacterium sp. | reverse complement strand
TCTATTCCGATAAACTGGGAAGTAGCTCCATTATTGATTTTTATTTGGGAGAAGCCACAGGGGTTCCTGAAAGCCAAATTGAAAACCGTGGGCTTACCGGACTTGCCTATCAAACCTACCAAATCAATCCAATTGCCGTGGATGCCAATGGTAAACCCATTACCAATCCCAATACCTACGACTCTTTCGTTTTGGGTTTCCCATTCCAGGATGAAAACGTTAGACAAAAGGGAAATGCAAGCCAAATTAACTTTGGATATGGCGCTAACTTTCATCACAAATTATTCCTCGGAGCAAGCTTAGGCATACGCTCTCTAGAATTCTCCTCCAAAAAAGAGTACAATGAGGAATTTGGAGACCAGCCTTTGATTAATTCCTCCTTGTATGAGAGCTTATTTATCAACGGAACGGGAGTTAACCTCAATCTTGGATTGATCTACAAACCCATCGATTACGTGAACCTGGGCTTTGTACTTCAAACCCCCACTTGGTTTGCCATGAATGAAGAGTATGAATCAAGCATGACAGCTACTTACGACAACTACTTTTTTGCTCAGGAAAATAAAACCTTGGTTAAAGAGACAGCTGTTTCTGATGTTATTTTGAGCAATTATGGGCTCTATACTCCCTTTAAAGTAGGCGGTGGTGCCACGGTGTTTTTAGGGAAATATGGTTTTATTTCTGCGGATGTGGACTGGGTGGATTATAGCTCGTCCCGAATAAACTCTTCTGACTTCAATGAGGGTCCTGACAACCAGGTGATTCAAAACCTTTACAGTAGCACAATCAATTACCGATTTGGAGCTGAAGCAAAATTGAAAAATTGGAGAGTTCGGGGGGGATATGCCCATCAAGGGGATCCCTTTCTAGATAACTCAGGTTTTGACCAAAGTACGCAGCAACTTTCCGGGGGAATTGGAGTACAATTTGATGCGCTACGGGTAGATTTTTCTTTAGTCAACCAAAATTACAACTCCCTGTATCGCAGCTACAAAGTACTGGACAACAATGGGGTTAATTACGGTCCCTTGACCGAAATAAAAAATTCAATTACCTCAGCGGTAGTTACAGTCGGCTTTAACTTTTAAGCCTAGAAATCAGTTCAACCAATAAAAGCTCAGCGGAAAAATCCTCTCCGCTGAGCTTTATTTTTGCTTGGTTGTAAAAATATTCTCGTGTCACCAATAAAGACTTTAGTTTTAAAGTAATCTCCCCTTGGTCTAGCCCTTGAAATAGGGGCCTTTGCTGTGCCTTAGAAGTTTGCAGACGATGCGAAATAGATCCCAAAGGCACATCTAAATAGACCGAAATCCCTTGGGAATTAATCAGGTCCATGTTGTCATTGAAACAAGGGGTACCCCCACCTGAAGCCAAAATATAGGCTCGATCCTGTTTCAAGGTGTCTTGAAGCACCAAAGACTCCCATTCCCGAAAAGTGCCTTCTCCATGGATCGAGAAAATATCTGAGATCTTTAGTTGGTAACGCTCTTCAATCAATTGGTCTAGATCTAAAAATGGAAAGTCCAACTCCTTGGCAAGCTGTTTGCCAAAGGTGCTTTTCCCCGATCCGGGTAATCCTACCAATACAACTTTGAGCTGCTTATTCATCAAAACAAGTCAAGCACTTCTAACGCTTCTGGGGTATTGTTGTGATGGTATTTGCCCACCACTACCCCATCTTTCAATAGCATAATTCCTGGATTGGCACGCATGATCGTTTTCACGACCGTAGCATCCGCCTGTAAGCCCTTGATCTTCCATCCATTCTTTGCAATGACCGCATCAATCTCCTCCTGGGTCGCTGCTGCCATAAAAATGAGTTCAACAGGTGCTTTTTCAAGTGAAGCGAAAAGCTGGGTCAACTCTGCGAGATTAGCATCACTCATCTTAGTCAAGTTGCTGCTCAAAAGAATCACCTTATTGCCTTGAAATAAAAACTCAGCTTGATCACCTTCAGGGTTCCAAGCAGCGAAATCAGAAATTTTGGGTAAGGCTTCCGGATTATTGAGCGTCATCTCCACAAACTCATAGCTTTCATCCGTAGGATACTGATCCAAATAAACAAGCTCCCCTCCCTTTTTCATCACATAAGTGTAGACCAAAGGTGCAGAAGGCTGCATGTTGACAGGGATACTTACGCCGATTTTAT
>JAXISU010000455.1:0-2152 GCA_034680425.1 Cyclobacterium sp. | reverse complement strand
TTCCGGACAAGGCCGCATGATGGAGCCAGAACATATTCTGGAGCGAGTTTTTGATTTTTTTAATTCCAAGAATGAGTTTGGCGGAAAAAAAGTATTGATCACGCTCGGTCCTACACAAGAAGCGCTGGATCCCGTTCGATTTTTGAGTAACCATTCCAGTGGAAAAATGGGCTTTGCACTAGCGCAAGCATTTAAGGTAGCTGGAGCTGAAGTGTATGTGGTCGCTGGACCGGTAGCACTGAAGTTGGAAGGGCATGGGTTTCAGGTGCAGCGCGTGACCACTGCAACTGAAATGTATGAATCAACAAAAGTCTTGCATGGGCAAATGGATGTCATCGTATTTGCTGCGGCAGTGGCAGATTTTAGACCCGAAAGCCCAGTGAGCCAAAAAATAAAGAAACAGGGAGAAGCACTTCCACTTCGGTTGGTTCCTAACGTAGACATAGCCTTTGAATTAGGCAAACTGAAAAAGCAGGGCCAAATCCATGTGGGCTTTGCCCTTGAAACCGAACAAGAAGAAGTACATGCTAAAGCCAAACTGGTCCGCAAAAACTTTGATCTAGTTGTCTTGAACTCTGCAACGGAAGAAGGAGTAGGCTTTAAGCACGACACCAATCAGGTACGAATTTTTCATAACAATGGGGAAGAGGTACAGACGGCTCTTCTGCCTAAGTTGGACATTGCGCGTCTAATTGTGGAGGAAGTCAAAAAAGCTACTGCGTGGAGCTAAAGATTTTTTGTAAGTTTAGTACATGAAAAAGGGGATACTTTTCCTGATTGGACTCATTGGATTTTTAGTAGAAGGGCAGGCTCAAGAGCTTGATTTTCGAGTCATTATCAATAGCGATCGCTCTAGATTTCAAAACACGGAAGTGTTTAACCAGATGAAAACTAGCTTTGAGCAGTTTTTGAATGGTCGAACCTGGACTTCAGACGAATACCGTCCCGAAGAGCGAATCAAAGGAAACTTGCTCATCACTATCAGTGAAGTGCCACAAATCGGGGTGTACAGTGCTACCGTACAAGTTCAAGTGGTGCGACCCGTGTTTGGCACCAATTACGAATCAGTGGTACTCAATTTTATCGATCGAAATTGGACCTTCGAGTACCAGGAGTCCCAGCCGCTAGAATTCAACCGCTTCTCTTTTTTAAATAACATCAGTTCCTTGCTCGCTTTTTATGCCAACATTGCGCTTGGTATGGATTACGACACCTTTGAGCTCAAAGGAGGGAATCCCTATTTTGAGGTGGCAAATGATATAGTGAACAATGCGCAGCAATCGGGCCGTGTCGGCTGGGTGCAAAATCCTAGTGACCGCAGAAGCCGGTATTGGCTGATCAATGACATCTACATTTCTACCGTCTATGCCCCCATTCGTGAGGCGATTTATTTGTATCATCGAAAAGGTGTGGATCAACTTGCTACAGCGCCAGACGAGGCCTATTCCTCCATTTTGGAAGCCATTCAACTTGTTGCTGATGCCAATAAGCAGCAACCTAATGGGATTTTCACTATCAGTTTTGTAGATGCAAAAAGTGATGAAATCGCCCAGATCCTGAAGAATGCTCCTTTTGAGATTCGGGAAAAAGCAGTGCCTTTGTTACTTGAAATTGATCCGAATAACGCCAGAAAATACAATGAGCTGCTCAAAAGCTGATTAGTAACATTTAGTTTTGTTTGAAATCCCGTTTTAATTCATGCTTACCTCACTTAAAATCTCCAATTATGCCTTAATCGACCAGCTGGCCATGCAGCCCAGTGGGGGATTGAGTATGATTACAGGGGAAACAGGTGCGGGTAAGTCAATTATGCTAGGAGCCGTAGGACTTTTGTTGGGCAATCGAGCTGATACCAAGGTACTCCTTCACGAAGACAAGAAATGTGTAGTCGAAGGAGTTTTTGATATTCGATCTTATGGACTTCAGGGGTATTTTGAGGAGCTAGAGCTTGATTACGAAGATACCTGCATCATCCGAAGGGAGATCAGCCCTAATGGTAAGTCCAGATCTTTTGTCAACGACACTCCTGTTCTCCTAGAGCCGCTAAAGACCCTGGGGGAAAAGCTGATGGATGTGCATTCCCAGCACGACACCTTGCTTTTGGGCGAAGGAGACTTTCAATTGGGATTGGTAGATGCCTATGCTCGAACAG
>JAXISU010000454.1:0-2158 GCA_034680425.1 Cyclobacterium sp. | reverse complement strand
GTTTCTAGGGCTTTTTTCTGTTGCTCCCACACAATTCCATCTCCTCCCCCATAAATCGGTACGGAACTGATACCCAAGAAATAGGAAAACCCTTGTATTTGTTGATCAATCTGAATGGCTAATTCCCGAGTAGGAGCCAAAATCAACGTATTGAGTGAAGTAGTGCCAGATTTTGAAATCTTATTGAGGATGGGCAATACAAAAGCTGCTGTTTTTCCTGTTCCAGTTTGTGCACAGGCAATCAAGTCTTTACCTGCTAAAATTACAGGAATCGCTTTTTCCTGGATCGGAGTGGGTTTATCAAAACCCATGGCATCAAGACCTTCTTGTAAAGAGGCCTCAAAATTAAAAGTAAGAAAATTCAAGTTGAATTGATTTTTGAGAAATAAAGGGGGCCAAAATCTGGCCGAATACTCAAATATACGGGAATTTGGGACAAGTTGGCACCTCCAGGATTTGGAAAAGAAAGGAAAGGCTTGAATTAGTGGTTACAGGTCGCCTAAAACCGAACTGAGATCAAAAAAGCTGAAGTTCAATTAGTTGATTAATTGGATTGAAGACAAACTCAAGTCAAAAGAAAAATTAACCGATGCTCCACAATTTCTTGGTCGCTAGCTTCATTTTTCCGAGCTTGGTCATTCTTAAAATACCTGATCTGGCTAAGCCAATTCATTATGAAAAAACTCCTTCTACTTCTTGCCTTCCTTTGTTCTTGGGAAGGGTTTGCGCAAGGTCTACCTGGCCTTGGAGCTGGTACTACACCTAACAATCGTCCCATTTTACACGGTAAAAACTGGGTAGCCATCACGGGCAAACCGCTAGCCGCAACTGCCGGAGCACTTATCTTCCAGCAAGGTGGCAATGCCGTAGATGCGGCCTGCGCGATGATTGCAGCCACGTCCACCATGTGGGATGTACTTTCCTGGGGTGGGGAAACGCAAGCCTTGATCTACAATCCCCACACCAAAAAAGTAGTTGCCATCAATGCCATGGGCGTAGCGCCTACAGGAGCAACCGTGGAATTCTACAAGGGTGAAGGCATGGCCTATCCTCCTCAATTCGGTCCCTTGGCCGCCACTACACCCGGTACTCCTGGGGGTATCCTGACCATGCTTGCTGAATATGGCAAACTGAGTTTGGAACAAGTGCTCAAACCTGCCATGGACTTAGCCAAAGGCTATCCTATCGAAGCGCAAACAGCCAATGCCATCGAAAACAACAAATCCAAAATCAAGGACTGGCCCTATTCCAAAAAGGTGTTCCTCCCCCATTTGGGTGAATCCAGAGAGGCTCCGGTAGCAGGAGAAATCTTTGTGCAAGAAGATTTGTACCAAACCTTGCTCAAATTAGTGGAGACGGAACGAGCAGCCTTGAAAGCGAAGAAATCAAGAAAAGAAGCCATTTACGCGGCATATGATCGTTTTTACAAGGGTGATATCGCCAAGGAAATCGTCAGAGGTACTCGGGAACAAGGTGGATTATTTACCGAGGCGGATTTGGCCAACTGGAAGGTGAAAATCGAAGAACCCCTTCAAGTCAATTATCGAGGAATCGATGTCTACAAAATGCAGGAATGGACCCAAGGGCCTGCTTTGCTGCAGTCTCTGAATATCCTAGAGAATTTTGACCTCAAATCCATGGGTTACAATTCCACCCCCTACATTCATACTGTCTATCAGGCCATGAGCTTGGCCTTTGCTGACCGTGATTTCTACTACGGTGATCCAGCGTTTGTCAAATCTCCCATGAAAGGCCTCCTTTCCAAGGAATATGCCAAGGAAAGAGCAGCACTCATTGGGCCCATCAACAACCCTAAATTGGGTGCAGGTGACCCCTACCCGTTTCAAGGAGAAAGTAACCCCTACCTGCACTTGTTGAACAAAAACAAGGATAAAATCGCAGCTCTCAATACGAATGAAATTTCAAGCCAGGTAGATGCCAAATTTTTGGCTGATTTCCAGAGTGGCACGACCTCGGTCGAAGCTGCTGATGCAGAAGGATGGGTAGTTTCCGTAACCCCTTCTGGAGGCTGGATACCGGCTGTCATCGCAGGAAATACAGGCGTAGGACTCTCCCAACGCATGCAGAGTTTTGTATTGGATGAAAACCTCAACCCTTACAACTTGCCAGAGCCAGGTAAACGACCACGCGTAACCCT
>JAXISU010000453.1:0-2162 GCA_034680425.1 Cyclobacterium sp. | reverse complement strand
TCAAGATGAAAAAGCGATTGCTAAGCACTTTGTAGCGCTTTCGACCAATTCTGAGTCGGTGCGCGCCTTTGGCATAGATCCACAAAATATGTTTGCATTTTGGGATTGGGTAGGAGGTAGGTATTCCCTCTGGTCGGCAATTGGTCTTCCCATTGCCTGTGCCATAGGATTCGATCGTTTTGAAGAACTGCTCTCTGGCGCGCATGCCATGGATCTTCATTTTAGAACTACCCCACTGGATCAAAATATACCGGTCATCCTGGCTTTGGTGGGGATTTGGAATACCAATTTCTTGGGAGCTAGCTCCGAGGCGATTCTTCCCTATGACCAATACCTTCACCGGTTTGCCGCCTATTTCCAGCAAGGCAATATGGAGAGCAATGGTAAGTACGTAGGTCGAGATGGAAAAAAAGTGAACTACCCAACGGGTCCCATCATTTGGGGTGAGCCCGGGACCAATGGTCAGCATGCCTTTTACCAATTGATCCACCAAGGAACCCATTTGATCCCTTGTGATTTTATTGCCCCAGCGCGCTCACACAATCCCATTGGCGATCATCATGTGAAGTTGCTGTCCAACTTTTTTGCACAAACCGAGGCGCTCATGAAAGGAAAATCCCTTCCTGAGGTGGTAGCTGAAATGCGGAAAGCCGGAAAATCGGAAGAAGAAATTCAACGAATTGCCCCACATCGTGTATTTGAAGGAAATAGACCTACCAATTCCATTTTAGTGAAGCAAATCACGCCTTATACCCTAGGTCAATTGGTGGCACTCTATGAACATAAAATAGCTGCTCAAGGAATAATTTGGAATATTTTCAGTTTTGATCAGTGGGGAGTAGAACTTGGAAAGGTATTGGCGAATGGAATCTTGCCTGAACTTACAGACGATGTAAAAGTGGTATCCCATGACAGTTCTACGAATGGACTAATTAATGCCTACAAAGCCATGCGCTAATATTTAGGCCAGCCTATTTTAAAAACCAAAAATCCTTGAAGCAAAGCGCCGCTTCAGGGATTTTTTGTATGGGGATCACAAGTTTATGCAAGAATAAATTTGGGGAAATAGAGATTGGATAATTTTTTTCAAACAATAGTCTATTTCAGTTAGTTACAAACCAAACACCCAGTCAATGAAAGAGCTCCTCGAATTAAAAAAGACGAATGGAAATGGAAAAAGTGAGAAGAAAAACTTGTTCCAAGATCCAAAGCTATTAGTGAAAGATGCTGTATTTGTTCGTCACGAGGGGAGTTTGGTGAAGGTGAAATTTGACGACATCCTCTGGCTCAAAGGGGATGGGAATTACACGACATTAATTACAAAAAAAGCAGTATTCTCTATACGGAATATCTTGAAGGATTTTGAATCCGTTTTGCCCACCAATCAGTTTTTACGGATCCACAAAAGTTACATCGTTCAAGTTTCAGAAATCCTATCTATCAATACCAAAGAGGTCATGGTTGGAACAGATCTAGTTCCTGTAGGTCGAACTTTCTACCACCAACTACTTGGCGGTATTCGAAAAATAGGAAGCTTAGGGGATTAAACCCACAACAAGCTGCTATCCCCATAGCTTAAAAATCGGTAGTCGGAATCCAGGGCTTCCTGATATATTTTTCTCCAATCCGCTCCCACGAGCGCAGCAATTAATAAAACGAGCGTGGACCCAGGTTGGTGAAAGTTGGTAATCAACCCATCCACCAATTGGAATTTGTATCCTGGAAAAATAAAGATCGAGGTGGTTCCAAAGAGGGTGTCTGAGCCACTTTTATCTAACTCTTTCAGGATGGCTTGCAAGGCCTCTTTTCGGTTGGGTAAGTAGGCCCTTTTTGCATAGGGGGCAAGTTTTTCAATTTCAAATTGATTTCCTCGATTTTCAATTAATTGAACCCCATACCAATACATACTTTCTAGCGTCCTTACGGAAGTAGTGCCTACGGCAACTATTTTTTCAGAGTGGCTGAGGAGCTTTTCAATGGTTTCCCGTTTGATTTCTAGTTGCTCGCTGTGCATGGGATGTTCTTCCACCGTTTGCACTTTGATAGGCTGGAACGTTCCCGCACTCACATGAAGCGTCAATGCGGCTTCCTGGATTTCTTTTTTTCGTAAAGCCTCAAATACCTCGTCTGTAAAGTGAAGCCCTGCAGTTGGTGCCGCCACC
>JAXISU010000452.1:0-2166 GCA_034680425.1 Cyclobacterium sp. | reverse complement strand
TAAAAAAGCCGATCAACTTTCTTATTAGTTAAAGTTCACCAAAAATTTGGAACCAGCCAAAGACGTCCAAATTACTGCCCTACCTCCATAAACTTCAATACATCCTTGTACCCCTTGCTCCAAGGAAAGAAGAACTGAGTCACCATCGGGATGTGTTTGGTTTTGGGATAAAAGGAGTAATCGAGTTCCAACCCTTTTTCCTCCGCTGTCTTACGGAAACGCTCGACCGTCAACTTGATCCCTGGATAGGTGCGCTCCCCTTCGAGGACCAACATCGGAATCTCTTTTTCATCCAAGAAATAAATGGGGGAATAGGTTTTCCAAACTGCTGGATCAGCAGTAAAGGCATCGTAGTTGTCTTCCTTGTTGTATTTTTCTTTGAGTTCGGTCAGAAACCAATACCAATCCAAGCCCGCAGGATCATTCAAAATAGCCCCTTTCAAGGGGTTGGTCATACCCAATTTCTTCCAAGGCTCTTCCTTGACCGCAACCAAGGCAGCCAAATGCCCACCTGCCGAGTGGCCCGAAATATACAGGTTGGTAGGATCCCCTCCATAGGAAGCAATGTTCTCTTTAACCCACTGAATGGCTAACGCACTGGCATCTTCCATAGCAGGAAGCTGATAAGCAGGTGCCAAGGGGTAATCGATGATGACCGACACCACCCCTTTAGCAGCAAGGCGATTGCCCATGAAATCATAGATCTCTTTTCTCCCACTGTGCCAGCTTCCTCCATGGATAAAAATTAAAACGGGCGCATTTTTCGCTTTCTTTGGAGCAAAGACATTCAAGCTCTTTTGTGGAAGCGAAGCAGTAGCCTCCATATAACTGATATTTTTGGTTCTAGCCGTTCGCAATACCCCACAAGAAGATGCTACCGCCAAGACCAAAAGAAAGAAAAATGACTGTTTCATGAGTGTTCGTTTTCTATAAAATCAAAAAAGAAGGTTGTTTGTTTTACTAACCCCTAGAAAAATGAAAAATCCTGCATGAAATCGCAGGATTTAATTTGAATATAGGTCTTGCTCCTTACACGGCTGGCTCTTGCTGGCTCAAGCAATGAAAAGATCCCAATCCCCAAATGATGTCGGTACTATCGATCCCCACTACCCGGCGAGTTGGGAAACAGCCGGATATGATATCCAAGGCGCGCTGGTCGTTTTTGTCGCGAAAGGTAGGGACCACCACCACCTCATTGGCAATGTAAAAGTTGGCATAGGAGGCCGGAAGTCGCTGCTCCTCCCAGAATACTGGACTTGGCATGGGAAGTTCCACCACATTGAGTTGCTTTCCATCTTCCAAGCGCATTTGCTGAAGCAGGTGAAGATTTTCCTGAAGGATTTCGTAATTCCCATCCGCCTTATTTTCCTCCACGACGGTCACCACGGTATCCGCATTCACAAAGCGCGTGATGTCGTCGATATGTCCATCCGTATCGTCTCCCAGGATGCCATCCCCTACCCAGAGGATGTGTTGCACCCCGTAATAATCGCAGAGGTATTTTTCAATCTGGGCTTGATTGAGGTGCGGATTTCGGTTGGGATTTAATAGGCAAGCCTTGGAAGTAAGCAAGGTGCCTTTTCCATTGAACTCAACCGATCCTCCCTCCATGACAATGCCGGGTGTAAAATAGGGAATCCCCAAGGCTTCGGCGATGTGAATTGGAATCTGGTTGTCCAGGTCATGCGGAGGGTATTTTTCTCCCCAAGCATTGTAGTTCCACTTCAAGAGCACCTTTGGGATGGCCGCGGAAGGATTGATCAAGAAAGCAGGACCGTGGTCACGGCACCAAGCATCATTGGTCGGGAAAAAGTGAAAGAAAATCCGATCCATGCGTACTCCTGCCAGTTCCAACTGTTGCTTCGCAAATGCCTGCATGGCTGCATCGGCTACGTTGATGTGGACTTCTTGCCCTAAGGCTACTTCTTTGATGAATTGGGCATAGGGGGAGTAAATGGTCTGGATTTTTCCAGGCCAACTTTCCTCTTTGTGAGGCCAGCTCAGCCACATTGCTTTTTGAGGAGCAAACTCCGCAGGAAAATAGTACCCAAGTTCCGCCGGAGTCACTAATCCTCCTTTAGACAAATCTATACGGTGCTGCATGGCCTATTCTTCGTCAAGAAAACGCTTGGTAATCGGCGCATAGGAATCGATTCGACGATCCCG
>JAXISU010000451.1:0-2173 GCA_034680425.1 Cyclobacterium sp. | reverse complement strand
TCCCGGAGTTTGGCTCGCTCTGCCTTGATCTGGTCGAGTTTGGCCAGGTTGGCAGGAGCACTTATGGTCAATAGGGTTTGTGGGCGCTTTTCGTAGGAGCGACCTGTTTCCTCAAATTTAACTCGGTCTGAAGAGGCGGCGACGGCCTTCATGTACATGACCAGCTGGTCGTGGGTCACATGCCATTCGCCTACTTCATAGCCCAGTACCTGCTTGGGGGTAGGAACTTTTGGGTTGTAGGTATAGCCTTTGGGCAGGTAGTAGCTTAGGTCTTGGGCCATGCCAAACTGGGCAAGCAATGCCAATAGGAGAACTAGTGAAAATCGTTTCATAGGTGCTTGGGTAACTTTCTACTAAATTCTGCTTTAATCCCTCAAAAAAAAACTATTTTAGATTGGTGGTCAAAAAAATAGAAGAACCATCGGTATTTTTCTGGTTTCTGTTTGGCCGTTCCAGGTAGATTATTTTCTGAGGCTGATTTTTTTAGAAGGTTAATAATATCTCATGAAAGACATCTTACACATTGAAATTAAAAACCCGAAGGCAAAAGAGTTGCTTTCGCAATTGGAAGAAATGGGATGGATTAAAGTCCTGGATGAGGGCTCTGTACAGCCTGTTCCTATTGAACTCAAAAAATTTAGAGGAATTTTAACGAAGGAGCAAGGAAAAGAATTACAAAAACACATTCAAACATTTAGGGATGAATGTGGAGATACCTGATTGACTCTAATGTTGTTTCCAATAATTAAGCTGAAAATTTGGGAAATGGGGTTCTTGATTTTTAAGAAATAATCTCATTTTGTTTTTGATAAAAATTTATTTGGTCAAATCCATTTTTTAGTGGATTGAAACAAAAAAAATTATAAGTTCGAGGTAGTTTTTAAACCTTAAAAAAACTAAAAATGACTTTACTTTTTCTTCAAAATGTCGGTGGAGGGTCTTTAATTCTTCTCCTTCTTTTCTTTATAATACCATTATCCTATTTTTTACTTTGGCTTTATTGCTTGATCGATGTAATTCGTTCGAAATTTAAGGCGGAGAATATGAAATTGATTTGGATAATTATCTTGGTGTTTGTTCAGTTAATTGGACCTATTCTTTATTTGATTTTGAGAAAAAATTCTAAGCTGAGTACTTGAAAAGCACTTTAATCCTTAAAAAATAAATTTTTTAACGCCTGCTTCAACTCTGGAAATTCAAATTCAAAGCCTGCCTTTTGAATTTTTTGGCTAGACACCCGATTTCCGCCTAGAACCATGGCGGCCATTTCTCCTAAAACCAACTTAAGTGCAAATCCAGGTACCCCAATCCCAACATAGGTTTTACCCTTGGCCGCCGCCGCTTCCTTGGTCAGTTGCTGATTGGTGGCAGGATTAGGACCCACCGCATTATAGATGCCCTGAAGCGTGGTTTTTTCAAGTGCAAAAACAAATAGGCGCACCAGGTCTTCCACATGGATCCAACTCATCCACTGCGCACCTGAACCCAAAGGTGCAGCCACAGGGGGCTTGAGCATTTCGGCTAAGGCTCCTCCCTGCGCATCCAAGACGATTCCTATTCGGAGAATGACGCATCGAAGAGGCAAGGCTTCAATCTTTTTGACCTCTTTTTCCCAGGCCACCACCACTTCTGCCAAAAAATCGGTGCCCGAAGCACTGCTCTCATCTACTAGTGCAGCACCGGTATCAAATCCATAATAGCCCACTGCCGAGGCAGAAATAAAGGTGCTTGGCTTATGGCTTGCCTGCTGTATCGCTCGATGCAATAGCGCGGTACTTTCGGTTCGTGAGCGAAGGATGGCCTGCTTTCGCTCCGCTGTCCAGCGCTTTTCTGCTACCCCCTCACCAGCCAAATGCACCACTGCATCTGCCCATTCCATGGCTTGCGGATCTATTTCCTGTCGCGCCACGTCCCAGATAAAATGGGTCTGCTGCTGTGGTTTTCTGCTAAGCCAAGCCACTTCATACCCTTTTTGCTCGAGCACGGCAGTAAGTTGCTTGCCGACCAGTCCTGAGCCTCCAGTGATGAGAATGTTTTTCATGAACGCGTATTTTGTGGATAACTCATTTGCGCAGCAATTGGTTGCTCTTTGGGGTACTTATGTCCTAAAAATCTGAAAAGCAGGCTGAAAAATGTGTTTCTTTCCTCTAGAAATCCTTCAAATCCCTTTTTC
>JAXISU010000450.1:0-2177 GCA_034680425.1 Cyclobacterium sp. | reverse complement strand
GCCAGCATGAGAAATCCAGGCCAGGCTATGTTCATTGTGAAAGGCATCCAAAATATCCATGCCACGGTCAAGCACCACCTTGTAGCGAAGCCCGGTACCTGTATTGATCCAAGCGATACGAACTCCGCGACCTGCTCCATTATCCAAAACGGAAGTTTCAATACCTCCCAGTTGCTGGGAGTTGGAGAGGGCATGCTTCCAATTTTGAGAATCCTTATGCTTCATTTTTTTACTGTAAAACCCAGGATTGGGCTAATCTTCCCTATCCCTTTTTCAAGAGAATATTCTTAAACATCACCTTCATGGGTGGTCCTACATGGACTTGAAAACCAAATAAACCGCTCGGTTTTCTGTTTTTAGCATCCTCGTCTAGTACTTCACTCATCAGCGTACCGTTGACATAATGCTTCATTACATTACCCTTGGCTACGATATGAATCGTGTTCCACTCCCCTTTTTTGATCAGATTTCCCAAGGCAGCGCGATCGCCCAGTTCATCTACCAGTACCAATCCTTTCCAGGCATTGTTGCGCACATATCCACCGATTGAGGTGATGGAATCTGGCGCCGCAGCAATTTGGGTCTTCTGACCTCGGTAAGCCAAGGTCGTCCGCTTTCGCTCTTCGTAATTTTGGCCCGTGTAGAGATTGCCCCCATCTATGTCTGCTTGGTAGCCTCGTAGGGCATAGGGCAACTCCGTGAAGCGATCGCTTCGGTATTGCACCCCTGAGTTTCCTTTTTCTGAAATCCAAAAATCTACTTTCAACTCAAAATTCCCGAGCTCTCCACCCTTCCAGATGATGAAGGTATTATTCTTAAGGAGCGTTGCAGCGGTGATTTCTCCCACAATCGCCTCGTCTTTTACCGACCAATAGACCGGATCAAATTCCCATCCATCGAGACTTTTTCCATCAAAAATGGGTGTAAATCCATCTTGAACCTTGTTGGTTGGAATGAGGGTTTGACGGGATGTCCCTACGTTGGAGAAGAGTGACGATGCCAAAAGAATCACCGCGACAAATACCTCTAGGAGAAGGAAAGATTTGAGGGTAGGGAATTTCATTTTTGTGTAAGAGGTTGTTTGTACACGGCATGATTTGCATTGCCTCCAGAAATCAAATAGGCAATCAGATCCTTCAATTCTTCCTCATTTAGTCGATTGACAAGACCAGGCATCATGATGGAGATGTCTGAATTCTTCTTAAGCGAAACGGTATTTTTTGGAACCTTTTTGATATCAGCCGGAGCAAATGGGTTCTGAGAGAGGTAGTAATTTTGTGCATCCTCATCGGTGATTTTTCCCACCAAAGATCCTCCAGCCTTGAGTTCAAGAACAGTAGCATGGTATTGATCGGAGATGGTGGCATTCGGATCCAGCGTGGCTACTAGAATATCCTTGGCAGAAAAGCGCGTTCCCAACTGACTCAAATCCGGGCCAATCGCTCCTCCTGCTCCTTGCATGGTATGACAGGATTGGCAAAGGCTGGCGGCATACATGGCTTTGCCTTTTACCAAGTCTCGACCTACCAGATTGGCTATCAAAGGCTCAGCTTCTTCCACCGTCCAACGTCTTCCAGGACCTTCAGGCTGTACGGACTGGTCCATCAAGTCATTGCCATTTTCCGTAAGCAATTTTCCTCCCGACAGCTCGTCGTACTTCTCAAAATCTGCCTTATCCACGGAGGCCAAGGCCATTTTTCGAGCACGATCCAGGAATCCCACATAACTTCTACCACCTTTGTAGGCAGTCAGTGCATTCTTGATCCATCCAAAATACTCCTCCCGCTGTGCCGCAGTCCAGCCTTTGTCCGCGCCACCCAAAACGGTAGCGTAGAAGGTAGCTTGCGCAGGGGGAACATTGGCCAGCATGTTGGCGATATCCAAACCGTATTGTGGGTTTCGGAAAATCAAATCGGAAGAGGCCGTAAATGTCTTTTGGTAGTTGGGATCGTCTTTGGCGTCCTTTAGTAAGGCAAGGGTCTTCCCTACAGCCGAAGGTGCATCCAGGTGCACAAGCAAAATGGATAGGGATCGATTGAGCAGGTTGTCATCAGCAGGATAATGGGGATCTAAATAGGTCACCAACTGGGCCTTGCTAGCAGTAGCACCTTTATCGTAGCGCGCCAAGATGACTTCAATGGTTCGAAGAATATTTTGCTTGTCGGTAGCTGAAAGTG
>JAXISU010000449.1:0-2177 GCA_034680425.1 Cyclobacterium sp. | reverse complement strand
TTGTCAGTCTGAGAAAAAAAACTGAAATAATTTAGAAGAAACTCGATTGTTAACGAAGAAAATACATCCCATTTAATAAGGTAATTTGCAATAAAAAGGAAAACACCAGAAGCAATTAAAATAAAAGCCATCGGCCTTGTGTAGGTCAAATCATCTTGATGGTAGGCAGCAATTACCTGGGAAGGTTGTTTGATAAGATCAATTAGCGTGCGAAGAACCCCTTTATTTATGCCAAAAATGCTTAGCAAGTCAAAAACTGACTCAAAGAGAATTTCTTTAAGTAGTTTAGGTTCAAAATTTTCGGGTGAATTTTCTAATTGGCCCATCTGTTTAGCAAGGCATATTTTGAAACTTAATTCAAATTGTAGGATATACAGGAAAACAACGTAAATATGAATTTATTTTTTTCATAGCCATTGCACAAAAAACCAAACACTAAAAATCAATTAGTCCAAAGCTATCCCTTTAACCATAAACAATAGGTGGTTTACTGTGGACAGTAAACAGTTAGCAATTCTACTCCCATTCAATGGTTGCCGGTGGCTTGGAGGAAATGTCATATACCACGCGATTGACTCCTTTTACCCGATTGATGATGTCGTTGGACATCTTGGCAAGGAATTCATAAGGCAAGTGAATCCAGTCTGCAGTCATCCCATCTACGGAACCCACGGCCCGAAGCGCCACTACCTTTTCGTAGGTACGCTCGTCTCCCATCACCCCTACCGATTGGATAGGAAGCAAGATGGCACCTGCCTGCCAGACCTGATCATACAAGCCATGCTCCTTCAATCCTTGAATAAAGATGTAATCTACTTCCTGGAGGGTCTTCACTTTTTCTTCGGTGATGTCACCCAAAATTCGAATGGCTAGTCCTGGCCCAGGGAATGGATGTCTGCCAATGATTTTTTCTGGAATCTCAAGCGCACGACCCACTTCTCTAACCTCGTCCTTAAACAAGGTATTCAGCGGCTCCACTACGGAGAGTTTCATGAAATCCGGAAGACCTCCCACATTGTGGTGAGATTTGATAGTGGCTGAAGGACCTTTGACCGAAACGGACTCAATCACGTCCGGATAGATGGTGCCTTGGCCAAGCCACTTTACGCCATCGATCTTATGCGCTTCGTCGTCAAAGACTTCAATAAATACGCGGCCAATGGCCTTTCTTTTCGCCTCTGGATCGGTAAGACCTGCCAAGGCATCGTAAAAACGCTGCTTGGAATCTACACCAATTACATTCAAACCTAGGTGCTTGTAAGAATCCAACACCTCCTCGTATTCGTTCTTTCGCAACAAGCCATTGTCTACAAACACGCAGGTCAACTGATCTCCGATGGCTCGATGAATAAGGGTAGCGGCTACAGAGGAATCAACTCCACCTGAAAGGCCCATCACCACTTTATCTGCTCCAATTTTTTTCTTCAAATCCGCTACAGTGGAATCAATAAAGGTATCGGAGGTCCAGTCCTGGCTACATCCGCAGATTCCCACTACAAAATTTCGAATTAGGTTTTTACCCTCTAAAGAATGGGTTACCTCAGGGTGAAACTGGATGCCGTAGGTAGACTCACCCTGCACCTTAAACGCCGCTACGCGGACAGATTCGGTACTTGCGATTACATCAAATCCCGCAGGAACCTCCTTGATGGTGTCTCCATGAGACATCCATACTTGGGAACCGTGAGTCATTTCCTTCAGCAAATCCTGATGCAAATCAATATGATCTAGGTTGGCTCTACCATACTCTCTAATGGTCGATGGTAATACCTCTCCTCCGTACTTACTGGCTAGCAATTGAGCCCCGTAGCATACGCCCAATAAAGGCAATTTGCCTCGAAAAGCATCCGTATTGACATCGGGAGCACCTTCGTCACGAACCGAGCAAGGAGATCCTGAAAGGATAATTCCTTTGATGTCAGGAGTAAGTTCAGGAACCTTGTTGTAGGGGTGAATTTCGCAATACACATTGAGTTCGCGCACGCGTCTGGCAATGAGCTGGGTGTATTGGGAACCGAAATCGAGGATGAGGATTTGTTGAGCCATGCGCAAAGGTAAGCACTGCTACCCGCTTGCTAAAACCAAAGGAGAAAATTTTAAATCAAAGCCCTAATCCAGCCTCTTAATCACAAGAATTTCAATGGATTAACTTAAAAATAAATGAAGGAGATGCGAAT
>JAXISU010000448.1:0-2196 GCA_034680425.1 Cyclobacterium sp. | reverse complement strand
TAAGTGAAGAAATGATAGCATTCAATAAAAAGTGGGCTAAGATTGTCGAACTTTTTAAGGGAGAGTTATTTGTTGAGGACGGCGAAGGGTATCTCTGGTTATTGGCGTCACCTGATGAAGAACTATTTATCTCGACGAGTGACTACGGAAGAGGTGAAGAAGGTCCAAATAAGTCTAGGGCTGTTTTTAAACTATTGAGTCGAATTACTAATTCGGTAGGTGATTGCGATTTTGGATTTGGGGAATCTCCATTTGAGGAGGAGTTTTACACGGATCTATTTAAGTTATCTCAAATTGACAATGGTCCCGGAGGCTATTCTTTTTGCGCGACGGTGACCATAAATGGCTACGCTGGATACTATTCTGGGGCCTATGAATTTTTGCCAGAAGGTGGGATTGAAGCAACCTTTACATTTTACAACGAGGATGAAGAGGAGGAAGAAGAAGATTGATGGGTTAAAAAAAACACTTCCAAAACTCCGCTCCTGTTGATTAAGAACCTTGGAATTTAAAATCAAAAATTACGCACTTGTTGATTTGCTTGATGAAAAATCAGCACTACTCAGCAGGTGTAATTTAATTGAGCAGGCATCAATTTCTATCTCTGCTATACCGAGAACAAGCTTTACATTTCTAGAGGATAGGTTAGTATACCGGCAAGAGTTTGTAAAAAAAGAAAACTGGACCCGAATCTCTCTTGAAAGGAAAAAAACAGCGGTAACTTATTTAGCAATTGACCTTGATGAAATGCTGGGTATGGGATTGGTTCACGGGGACCTGAATCACTCAAATATCATCTTCGATGGCAACTTGTTGAGGTTAATTGATTTTGAACCGAGTTTTAAGCAAGTCAAAAATCAACGAAGGATTTTGGCCAGTGGCTTAAGTTTTAGGTCAAAGAATGATTACCATAACAATTCAATTACCTCGGAAACAGACAAGATAGGTTTTTATTTTTTCTGTGAATACCAGTTAACCCAAGGGAACGAGCTGGGGTACAGTAGGGAAAAATTTACTGCTAGACTTAAGGATTCCCTTGCTATGCGAGCAAGTGAAGAGGAGTTGATACAGATGCAATTCACTGATATAATCCACTTGTTTTAGCGGGGTAATTCGATTTAGACACAAGAATAAGTGTAAACGGATTTGCAACGGTATTTTCGTTGAAGAGTGAAACTAGTGCACTGATAAATTTTTAATACTACTAAAATGAAAGCACAATCTAGATTATTAGCAGCCTACCGTTTTTCAACCGAAGAATTGGAGAAAATGAATTGGTTAAAATCCATCTTTGAGAAAAATGGGTATGCATTCAATCCCAACCGTTTTCCTGAGGTGTATTATGCCAACTTCAAGGAGGTTGAGGACCTATTTCCAGAGAAGCAAAGGGAAGAGGTTATAGACCCAGATGCCTTAGGATACTATTTTGATTTTTTCAAAAAAGTGCCTGCGAGCAAAGAGGAAGAATTTTGGGCTACAAGTGAGGAAGGGAAAATTATCCTTTTCAAAGATAGGATAGAAGCCTTTTGTGCAAGGAATCGGAGTTTATCTGAGGAAGATGTGCGCTTTGTGGTATTGATGCATGAATTGGGGCATTGGATGAGCCATTGGGCAGAGTTTTCGGGGAAGAGGTGGATTTATGGCTTCCAATTTTCCAACCGATTTACTGAAGAGGCTTTGGCACAGTTGATCGCTTATTGGTGCAGTAAGGGAAATCCAGCGCAAGAGCAGGTCCTTTTGGCCCTAAGCCCGAAAGATGCCCAAGGCAAGGTTGATGCTTCCAGAATCTATGGGGCTTACGAGACCTTAAAAGGGCATTCACCCGTCGATGTACTTAAAAAACTAGCCCAATTGAGGGTGTTTTGGATGGTAAAAGATCAAAAAATGGTGAAGTTTCTTAACTCTGATTTTTTAGACATGGCCCAATGGATTAAAAAAGAAGGTAGGGGAGAGTCCAAAATACTACAAGAAGAGTTTGTTGAAGAAAGCTATTGCGAATTCCTTTGGATGAAAATCACCAACAATCCAGCAAGCTTAGGAAGGGAGGTTTACGAAACACTCGAAATAGGTGATCCGCAATGGGAGAGTATAGAAGGCAGGGAAACAAGCCTAGATTTAAATGATTTAGGATTTTAATTGGATATGATGACACCTGCTCAATACTGTTTATTATGGGGGTTTTTCCCTGGGGTTTCT
>JAXISU010000447.1:0-2201 GCA_034680425.1 Cyclobacterium sp. | reverse complement strand
TATCAAAGCTAGGGTAGATCGGCCACACGTATTTGCCATCGGCTCTTCGCTCAGGTACTGGAGGGCAGGCCGGGTCTACCAAGTGAGTAGAGGCATAGACGATCGTTTTGTCGCCCGGTAGAAAATAGGCGCAGGTGGTACGACCAAGACCTGTGCTGAGTCGAGCAGGGATGTTCTTGGACAAATCATCCTTTTTCCAGTCTAGGGAAAACATCTGGTCGCAGGAATTTCCCCACTTCGCAAAGTCCGACTGAAACACCAGTTTGCTATCGTCAAAAGACCAGTAGGCTTCTGCATTGTTGCCCCCAAAAGTAAGTTGCTTGATGTTTTTGAGGTATTTCATCTCCTCTGGGTGAAGCAACAACGAATCCGATGCGGATCGCTTCTCCTGGGCCATAAGGGTAAGGGAGGAAATTAGCAGGGGAAGTACAATTCCCAGTTGGCGTAAAGTTTTCATCTGTAATCTTGACTAGAAAGAATGTGCCGGCAAAGATACTACTTATTATCTTTGAGCTAAATATCCCTTCCGATGAAACTACATCTTTTAAAATTCCTCCCCCTTCTTGTCTTTGCATTACTCGTTGGATCCTGTGATGGGCCTCCTACGGACGAAGAATTACACGCTTCGCTAAAAAAGGACGTGTACTTTCTCGCTGCCGATGACTTGGGCGGAAGAGCCATAGGCACGACTGGCGAGCAAAAAGCCGCCGACTACCTTGCCCAAGAGTTTGAAAAGCTAGGCCTAACCCCCATGGGTACAGATGGGTTTTTCCAGGAGTTCACCGTTTCCAAGCCAAGCAACCCTCACGAGGAGGCGGTGATTGGCACCGATGGAGCGGGCGTGACCGGTCGAAACGTAATTGCCTATTTGGATAAAAAAGCAGACAAAACGATCGTGATCGGTGCCCACTTTGATCACTTGGGCATGGGCGGACAAGGCTCCCTCCACCGAGGAGATTCGGCCATCCACAACGGTGCGGACGACAATGCATCGGGTACCGCCGCACTTTTGGCGCTTGCGAAGATTTTCAAGTACGAAACACTAAAAAGCAACATTCTCTTCATCGCTTTCTCTGGGGAAGAAAATGGGCTTTGGGGCTCCAATTATTTTGTCAAAAACCCAACCCTAGAGCTGAAGACGGTTAACTACATGATCAACATGGACATGGTGGGCCGACTAAATGCTGAAAAATCCTTGGCTGTCCATGGCGTAGGTACAAGCCCTAGTTTTTCCCCGGTGCTTGACCCCATCAATACCGATAGCCTCAAACTGGTTCCTTCCGAATCAGGGGTAGGTCCATCGGATCATACTTCTTTTTACCTACAGGACCTTCCGGTGCTGCATTTCTTCACGGGTCAGCACGCCGACTACCACAAGCCTAGTGATGATGCGGAAAAAATCAATTACGAGGGCTTGGTACAGGTCGTTCGCTACATTTCTAGACTGATTGCTGGGCTAGACGCCGAACCCAAGTTGGCCTTCACCAAAACCAAAGACTCGAGTGATTCTCCTCGATTTACGGTATCCATGGGCGTAGTGCCCGACTACCTGTTTGACGGAAAAGGAATGCGCGTTGATGGCGTATCGGAGGGTAAGCCTGCCCAAGCTGCTGGTTTGATGAAAGGAGACATCGTCATCCAACTTGGAGATTCCACCATCAACGACATGATGGGTTACATGCGTGCTTTGAGCGTATTTAAAAAGGGAGATTCTACTCAGGTGGTCGTGCAGCGCGCCGGCCAACGACTAGAAACGAAAGTCAAATTCTAAGAATTCTCCTCCACCATTCAGAAGCCGTTGAACATCTGCTGTTCAACGGCTTCTTTGTTTCTAGGAGGGTCTAAGCAGTTTGGAATAAATCCGAACCTCCTCCAGTCTCCATTTTTTTCCGTTTAACACCCCCTTTTTTCCCCGCCCAAAAAAAGCCCCTTTCTACTTGCTAATCCAATCCTTTGGGCTGATATTGAAGGAATTAGCACATCAAATACCTCCACTATGAAAACCAATAGACGTTCTTTCCTTCAAAAAATCGGCTTGGGATCCGCCGCTTTCGCTGCTGCCCCTTTAGCAGTCAGTGCATCCTCTTCGAATGCTACTCCAGCAGCAGACTCAGAGGAACAATACCTCCAGATCGGAGACGACATTGCCGTAGCGAATACCTCTTTTGGGAAAATCAGAGGCTACCAACTCAATGGGGTCT
>JAXISU010000446.1:0-2205 GCA_034680425.1 Cyclobacterium sp. | reverse complement strand
TAGAAGATGGCTGCTTGATGGGAGGATTTGGATCTGCGGTTCTTGAATGGATGGTTGACCAAGGCTACCAGGCTCAAGTGAAGCGTTTGGGTATTCCTGATGACATCATCGAGCACGGGGAGCAACTGGAACTGCACCGCGACTGTGGATTCGATCCTCAGGGCATCGCCAATGCAGTGAAGGCAATGACCGAGCAAGAACAACTTGCCTAAAACCAGCAATTCCATGCTGCATTTTTTTGAAAAAGGCCAAGGTCATCCACTGCTCTTTCTTCATGGTTTTTGTGAATCTGGAGAAATGTGGCGCTACTTTGCCGATTCCTTGTCTACCCAGTACCGGGTAATTTGCCCTGATCTACCAGGATTTGGCGATTCAGCCCTTATCCATCCCATCCAAAGTCTCGAGGAAGTTGCTGAGCAGCTAGAAGCCTGGATGCAAGCACAACAAATTCAAAACCCCATCGTCTTGGGTCATTCCCTGGGAGGCTATGTGGCCTTGGCCCTACTTGAGCGCATGGGGGATCGTATCCAGGCCATCGGTCTGCTTCATTCCACCGCTTTTGGAGACGATTTGGAGAAAATAGGGATGCGCAACCGCACACTTACCTTTTTGAAAAAGCACGGGGCAGCAAAATTTGTCACCTCATTTGTGCCTCAATTATTTCCTGAACACCGCCGAATCGAGCTAGCCGAAGCCATGGAACAAGCCATTGAAGATGGGAAGCGTTCCAGTCTCGAGGGTTTGCTTGCTTACACCGTGGCGATGCGCGATCGGAAAGATCGGATAGAAGTACTCCAGCAGTTTGCAGGACCAAAGATGCTACTAGCAGGCACCTTGGATGGATCAGTCAAAATTGAATCTAGCCGTGCGCAGCAGGGAGCCTATACCCACTACACCGAACTCGAAGGCGTAGGGCATTTGGGAATGGTGGAGGAAAAAGAAAAGACCTTAGCGGTGGTTCAAAACTTTCTTCGAGAGGTGCTTAGGTAGTTCTAGTTTTTTCGAGCATTCCCATCAAGTCCTCCAAGTAGCGCTGGTCTACGGCATCAAAATCATCCAATCGATCGCTATCCACATCCAAGACGAGAAATACTTCTCCGTTCTGAAATGCAGGCACAACGATTTCGGACTTGGATGCAGAACTACAGGCGATGTGACCTGGAAAAGCCTCTACATCGGGAACCAACTGCGTTTTCTTTTCCTTCCAGGCAGTTCCGCAGACTCCCCGTCCGTAGGCAATTCGGGTACAGGCAATGGGGCCTTGAAAGGGGCCAAGCACCAATTCCTGCCCTTGCACCACATAAAATCCCACCCAAAAAAATCAAAATGCTTCCCGAAGGGCAGCAGCGATATTGGCTAGGTTGGCCACCAAATCCGGTTCACCTGAAATCAGGGCTTTTACTTGAGGAAGTAACGCTTGGTAAATTTCTTCTTTGCTTCCAGCTTGAGGAAGGAATAGGGTTTCAGCCATGGTAATAAATGTCTAGTTGATCCACTCCTACCGCATACGATTCGGCAGGAGTTTGTGTAAGTTTCGGGGCGGCAATACCGCGTTCAAATTCAATGGGAGCTGTAAATACGCGGGCTTCGTCCCAAAGGCCCGCTGCCAAAAATTGATGGATAGTTTGACTTCCACCTTCAATCAGGACACTTTGAATTTGACGGGCATGTAGATCCGCCATCAAGGCCTCTAGGGAAAGTTGGGGAAGCTGCACCCACTCCAGATTCGTCAATTTTTCACTTTTCAAGAGATTGTAGCAAAGGGTGGGGATCTGCTGATCAAAAAGATGCAGGTCTGCAGGGAGTTCCAACTTGGAATCCAGCACCACCCGAATGGGGTCGGAACCTGTCCAGTCTCGCACATTCAATCGAGGATTATCGTGGAGGGCGGTATTTTTTCCTACAAGGATGGCCTGCTCGGCTGCTCGCCATTGATGGACAAGTTGCCTGCTTTGCGAGCAACTGATCCATTTGGAGTCAAAGTTTTCCCTGGCAATAAACCCATCCTGAGTTTGTGCCCATTTGAGTATTAGGTAAGGTCGATGCTTTTCCTGCTGGCAAAAAAACCGACGGTTTTGCCATCTTGCCTCTCGTTCCAGGAGACCCACTTGCACGGATATGCCCGCCTCTTCAAGCAACTTTACTCCCTTTCCAGCCACAAGCGGGTTGGGATCTAAGGTGGCTACGACCACCGATTTGATTCCT
>JAXISU010000445.1:0-2208 GCA_034680425.1 Cyclobacterium sp. | reverse complement strand
GCTGGACAAGGGACAGACGATCACGGTGAGCCAATTTTTAACCCAGTTTGGATTCCCTCCCAAGCAGCAGTTTACACCCATCGGGAAGATGAGTGGAGGTGAGCGCAGACGCCTGCAGCTGCTCCTCGTCCTGATCAAAAACCCGAATTTCCTGATCCTTGACGAACCTACAAACGACCTGGATTTGATGACCTTGAATATTTTGGAGGAGTTTTTGGATACTTTCCCAGGTTGCTTGATCATCGTGTCTCACGACCGCTACTTCATGGATCGACTGGTCGAGCACTTGTTTGTGTTTGAAGGAGAAGGTGTGATTCGTGACTTCCCAGGAAACTACACGGATTACCGTGAGTGGGAAGAGGAAAATGCAGATCAGAAGGCTAGTCCAAGTGCTCAACCAAAAGTTGAACCTAAATCGGTGCAGGTAGAGGTTTCTGTGATTCAAGAAGCGGCCTCACCCAAACTCAAAGCGAGTTACAAGCAAAAGCAGGAGTTTAAAAAAGTCAACGAAACCATCGCCCAACTGGAAGCCGAAAAGGCAACCCTCACGGATCAAATCACTGTAGGTACTCCGGATGTAAATATGTTGCTCACCTGGACCACAAGGCTTCAGGCTATCGATGGAGAATTGGAGGAACTGGAATTGTCCTGGTTGGAACTCAGCGATCTCGACGGTATCTCTGATTGATTCAAGGGTTCTCGCAAAGCCTACCTGCGGTAGGCAGGTCACAAAAGAGGATGTAAACTTTTCTTCTTCGAGCTATTTATTTTTTTCGCGCAAAGGCGCCAAGCCGCAAAGAGCTTTTTCTTTGCGCCTTTGCGTCTTCGCTGCCTGTCCCGCAGCATTGCGGGGCGCTATTCTTTTTTTTTCTCTCCCGCGCCTTTGCTGCTTGTCCGCGGCGGCGGATAGTTAGGGCGTAAAAGGAAGCTTTATCATTTCTTCATCGAGACATTTATTTTTTTCGCGCAAAGGCGCAGAGACGCAAAGAGTTTTTTCTTTGCCTCCTGCCTACCGCAGGCAGGCTTCACGTCTTCTTGAGTCAACCCTTTATTTCTTTGCGCCTTCGCGTCTTTGCGCGACAACCCCTTTATAATGAATAGTCTTACAGGTTATTTACAATCCGAACTATTCCGTTTTTGATTAGTGCCTCATTGAAGTTAACTAATAGTCCTAACTTGAACCCAGTCAGCTTCAAATAGGTCATTAGCTGTTTTTTGTGTACAAGCTCAAGCGTCTTTACCGACTTGATCTCAATCAAAACCAGGTTTTCAACAACCAAATCTGCGCGAAAGCCTAGCTCCATCTTCACTGCATGCCAAACAATAGGAACAGGATATTGGCGCTTAACCTGTAAGCCTTGCTTACACAATTCATAATGCAGCACTTCTTCATATACGGATTCAAATAAGCCTGGGCCTAGGCCAACATGCACCTGGTAACAGGTGTCAACAACGATTTTAGAAAGGGAATTTTCCATAGTTTAAAAAAATGAATGATTAAAAAAATATAACTATTCTTGAATTTAGGCCTTTTACCGGTATTTCAAACCCTCCCCTTCAAATAGTCTTGCCTCAATTCTTCTGGGAATCTTTCGATGGCGTATCTGAGTAGGGTTCGAGGAAGGGTGCGGTAGTGTTTGCTTAAAAACTCGTTTGCAACCTCAAAATTTCGGTTTCCAACCTCTCTCAGCATCCAGCCCACAGCCTTGTGCATCAAGTCATGGGGATGGTTTTTGAGTTTTTCTGCAAGTGCCAGGGCATCTGTATACTCACCTTTCCGAATCCAATAAAATGCACTAATCATGGCGACCCGCTGCCTCCAGAGATGAGTAGATTCGGCTAGGGAGAAAAAGAGTGACTTTTCCTTCTTCCAGTAGAATGCCCCCAGGACTTGGGAACACGAGGTATCTACCAAATCCCAGTTGTTGATGTAATCCAAGTGCTCCAGGTAGAAATCAACCAATAACTCACGCTCAGCTTCCTGCTTCGTTTTTTCAAATCGATACACGAATGCCAAAAGACCCGTCAACCGCATCTCGTGGTAGGGATGCTGGAGCAATTCGGATAGTAGCGGTAGTGTGGCTTGGGGAGCAAGTGTTTTGGCGATTAGTCGCTGCTGGGGAACCGTTACTCCTAAAAACAAATCCCCTTCCCCATATTCTCCTGGCCCTGTTTTAAAGAAGCCCTGCAGGAATGCCGCTTTTTCAG
>JAXISU010000444.1:0-2217 GCA_034680425.1 Cyclobacterium sp. | reverse complement strand
TGGTAGAATCGCTGTTCAAACCATTCAATGCTTGCTGCATTGGCAGCGCCATCGAGGCTTGGATCTATTTCCCATCCTTTGACGAGACGGAAGGCATTCCAGATTTTGTTGGCAAAGTTTCTTCCTTGCTCCACGAGCTTGTCGTCGTAGGGGAGGTCATTTCCCGCAGGGGAAGAGAAAAGCATGCCCGTACGCACGCCATCGGCGCCATATTGAGCAATGAGTTCGAGGGGATCTGGGGAGTTGCCCAAGGACTTGGACATCTTTCGGCCGAGTTTGTCGCGCACAATACCTGTGAGGTACACGTTTTTGAAAGGCTTCTCGCCCATGTATTCGTAACCAGCAATGACCATACGTGCCACCCAGAAGAATAAAATCTCCGGAGCAGTGACCAAGTCATTGGTTGGGTAGTAGTAGCTGAGTTCTTGGTTAGGCTTGCCTGTGGTGAATACGTCCGTATCAAATACTGATATAGGCCAGAGCCAGGAGCTAAACCAGGTATCGAGCACATCCTCATCCTGACGGAGGTCAGCAAGGGTATATTGGGTACCGTACTGTGCATTTGCTTGCGCCAATGCCTGTTTTGCAGTTTTGGCAACGACATATTCTCCGTTGGGGAGGTAGAAGGCGGGAATTTGATGTCCCCACCAGAGCTGACGCGAAATGCACCAGTCGCGGACATTCTCCATCCACACGCGGTACATGTTTTTGAACTTGGGCGGGTGCAACTGGATGATGTCCTCCATCACTGCTTTGAAAGCGGGCTGGGTGATTTCATCCATTTTCAAGAACCACTGCATGGATAGCTTCGGTTCGATGACTGCATCGCTCCGCTCGGAGTGCCCCACATTAGAGGTGTATTCTTCCACTTTCTGAAGCTGACCTGCCTCTTCCAGTAGCTTTCCAATTTTCTTACGCGCAATAAATCGATCTTCTCCTACGAGCAACTGTGCTTTTTCATTGAGCGTACCGTTGTCGTTGAGGATGTCAATGACTTCAAGCTTGTGCTTGACACCGAGTTCGTAATCGTTGAGGTCGTGCGCAGGAGTCACTTTGAGGCAACCTGTGCCAAATTCCATGTCTACGTAGCTGTCCTCAATGATTGGTATGCTGCGGTTGATCAACGGAATGATCGCACGCTTTCCTTTCAGGTGGGTAAATCTCGGGTCTTCAGGATTGATGCAAATCGCCACATCTGCCATGATGGTTTCTGGGCGTGTAGTAGCGATGGTTAGGAATTGATCAGTAGTTCCTTCGATGGCGTAGTTGATGTAGTACAACTTGGATGCCACCTCTTTCATGATCACTTCATCATCCGAAAGGGCTGTTTGCCCCTTTGGGTCCCAATTGACCATGCGGATGCCGCGATAGATTTTTCCTTTTTGGTGGAGGTCCACAAATACGGAAAGGACGGCATCGCTGAGTCCTGGATCCATGGTGAAGGCGGTTCTGTCCCAATCGCAAGAAGCTCCTAATTTCTTCAATTGCTCCAGGATGATGCCTCCATATTTTTCTTTCCACTCCCAAGCATGGGTGAGGAATTGCTCTCGGGTAAGGTCTTTTTTATCGATGTCTTTTTCTTTGAGGAGTTGAACTACTTTGGTTTCGGTAGCGATAGAGGCATGGTCAGTACCGGGTACCCAGCAGGCATTTTTGCCTTGCATTCGGGCACGGCGAATGAGTACGTCTTGGATGGTATTGTTGAGCATGTGCCCCATGTGGAGCACCCCGGTGACGTTGGGCGGAGGGATGACGATGGTGTAGGGTTCCTTATTGGGATCTACGCTGGAGGAAAACAACTTGTGCTCCATCCAATATGCGTACCACTTGGCCTCGGCGGATGCCGGTTCGTATTTGCTGGCAATAGACATAGGTACTGAGTTCTTAAGTTGCAAAAATAGCAGAAAAAGTTTGGGGGCGGGAGCCAGAAAGGAAAGAAAAAGGAGGATTGGGTAGTGACCGTGGTTTGAATACCCAAAACTCAAGGATCTTGGAACCCTAGTACACAAAAAAAAGCCGGGGATTCCCCGGCTTTGGATGGACTTGATTTTTCTTATTTTTTGACGATGGGAAGTACGATTCGGCTTTGGAATTTCCCTCCATGGTGGATGGAGTTATTGGCTACAATCCCCTTAGTTTCGTCGTAATTGTTGCCTCCGGTATTCATATTTCGGTCAAATCGCGGGAAGTTGGAACTACTTACTTCGATGCGGATGC
>JAXISU010000443.1:0-2218 GCA_034680425.1 Cyclobacterium sp. | reverse complement strand
GGGGCACCGGAATCCCCTTTGGGACCTACAGGGCCCTGCGCACCTTGGAGAAGGGTTGGCTTATTGCGGATTTCAGCCAGGCCCCCCACCGCATTCCAGTCTGCATTTATTGGGGCGGTAAACTGTCTAGTCCCGTCTTGAAATATGAGGCTTTTTCGTTCCCCTATGACAATATTTCGATTTAGGACCAAGTTGGCAGTAGCCTCTAAAACTCCAATTTGAATGTCCGTGGAGAGTTCGGTGGATTCGATGGTATTGTTGACAAACTTTAGTTGCCCTACTTGGAGTTGATTGGCCCCATTGATCCTGAGCACCCCGTTATCTACGGTAAGTTCGGCATCGGTACCCAGGGTAATGTCTGTGATGTACAGGGTCCCAGGACCCACATGGATTCCTTTCCAACGTTTAGCAAAGGAGCCCAGCGTATACTTGTTGTCTGTTTCAGGAAGAATATTGCTCCCCACCTTTAAAAAGTCTAGGGTATCTCCCTTGGGATTTAACACCAATTGAAGGGCTGAAATATCCTCTTTGATACGGATTTGTTCGGCAAGCAGCAGCGTAAGTTTGCGCTGCTCTTCTTCATTGATGGGATGGGGCATGTAGGTGAGTAGCTGCTCACTGAGGATGGTAAACTCAGGACCTCCGGAAAAATTGATTTCCACTTTAAGTTTTTTTATCCTTCCATTCCAGTTGATCTCATCAAATACTTGCTGCTTTAGGCTGCTCCCCTGTCCGATTACCAAATTGATCATGCCGTAGCTATCCGTGCGGGTAGTATGGTATTCTTGGTACTCTTCCTCGTCGTTCTCGTTTAATACCGTAAACTGAATGGTGACCACCTGGTTGACCAACACCCCTCCTTGCGTGTCGCCCGTGGTGGATTGCGGCTTTTCGGGGTCGATGATTACGGCCTGGTAACTAATTCCTAGGGTTTGTGAAAATCCTTGGAAAATCACAAAAACGAGCAGCAGAAAAGAGAAAAATAGTTTCATGGGATGTTGGACTAAGAATGTAAAAAATTCAGTTTTTAGTAATTTTCTTCAGGTAGGCTTGGTTCTTATAGGTTACTTTTAAAATATAGATGCCGGGGGAAATGGGGTTAAACCTGACTTCTAGGGCCTGACCTGCTTGGTAACTTTTTGACAAGACAATTCTGCCGAGTATATCGGCCACCTCTACCTCTACAGGGCCAAGGGTTGGTTTGGATAAGGAAATCGTCAGTACATCGGAAAAAGGATTCGGAAAAACCGATACCAGTAAATTGGAAAAAGGAGGGGGCTCCTTTAGGGTAGCCACGGTATTGGGTTGGATAAACCCTTGAATAGCACTGTATTTGACCCCATAATAGGTCCCAATTGCACTCAATTGTCCCACACTTGCTTGAACGGCATAGGTTCTCCCCTCAATAGATTCCCGAACAGAGAATCCTGCTTCTGCCAAAGTGGATCGGATCAAATACGGACTCTTAACCTCTTGGGCCCAAGAAAATGGCACAAAAACTAAGGTTAAAATGTAAAGAAACAAGGACTTCATGAATTCAGTGACCCAAACAATCTTGACTACTGGGAGTCCCCAATTGTGATTTTATCTACCCCAATCTGCCTCCCTTACTTACGATCTAACTTCTTCCTTTAATCTGCTCTACACCCCCTTTATCGTAGGGGTAGATTTCCAATTCAGCACAGAAGACTCATTTCCTTATTCACTACTTAGTAAAGCCGCGAAAGTCTTCCCTTTGTAGTGTCAATTTTTAAAAAAGCGCGGTACTTAGTTCATCTTTACTACATCCCAAAAACGCATCCCCTCACCGCTCAGCGATGGAGGAAATAACGGATGGAATTTACTGTCCATGCCCTTTGGGCGGACTTTGGAATTTACTTCTTTCGTAAGCGAATGCGGTAAGCTGAAACCGGTCCAGGCTAAATAGCTCCTGCTGATTTCCGGTTTTTTGAACAAAAAAGCCCTGGCTTGGAGGCTCCAATTCAAATGGAAGCGTACAAGCCACAAATAGGAAAATGAAAACTAAAAGAGGGCGAAAAGAAAAAACTTCAACATTCATAATATAAAAATTTAAAGATTAAAAAACATTTAATAAATGTAATTTAAATTTTTTTTGATAAAAAAAATTTCAGGTTTTATTTTTTGAAAATAGACGGGGAAATACCCGCCGCGGCGGGCAGGCTTGCTCGGATTATTTCTACCTTATTTCAACAGTATT
>JAXISU010000442.1:0-2222 GCA_034680425.1 Cyclobacterium sp. | reverse complement strand
TCCTCTTTTTTGGTTGAGATCCAACGAATAATATCTTCATTTAAGCCCAGTGGGGCCTCATCAGTTTCGAAATTAACAGACCACCCATGCTCGTATTCCTTTGAGTTAAGGTCTTCTAAAATCTGATTGTCTTTGCTCATGAACTGAGTTGTTTAGACTAATTATAGTTTGATCGTAAAAGTACAACATTCAAACAAAAAAATATGTTCGTGAGCCCATTAAAAATCATTCAGGACCCATAGTATTTTTTCGTAGACTGATTTTAATCTACTGATAAGCAGATGGATATGTGTAAAAAAAAATGTGAAGTTTTTTCTTCACATTTTCCTGTTGAAATAAGGGCTTTCGACTTCTTATTTATCTAGATTTAATCTAAATAGATTTATTTCTCTTTATCGAAGAATTGGATTGGTCTGTTGATGCTTTCCTCCAATACAATCAGCGTCTCTGTACGATCGATGCCATCCACTTTCTGGATTTTGTCTAGCACAAGACGAAGGTGATTCGTGTCTCGGCAGATGATTTTGGCGAAAATAGAGTAGTTACCCGTGGTGTAGTAGGCACTCACTACCTCAGCGATCTCTTTCAATTTTTCAATAACCGTGTCGTACAAGGAACTTTTCTCTAGGTAAATCCCCAAGAATGCGGAGATATCGTAACCAAGTTTAGAGAAATCAATTGTTAGGGTAGCACTTTTTACTACGCCCATGTCCTCCAATTTCTTCATTCGCACATGGACAGTACCTGAGGAAACGAATACTTTTTTAGCAATTTCCGTGTATGGCGTCTTCGCATCTTCATTGAGTAAAGAAATAATCTTTAGATCAACATTATCGATATCTAAAATTTTGTCCATTTTTCGGGGTGTGATTTAAATGATTTTTAATAAAGAACGTCTAAAATTATTGATTGTTTAAAATATTACAAAATTATTTTTTCAATTTGCAATTTTGTATAAAATCTATTTCCTTTGGGAATCAATTCTAAAGCCAAATTTAATTTTGGGAATTTGAATAACTAATTCAAAAAATAATAGTCCAACTGAATTAGACCGAAGAATTGAAATTGAAAAAGAACTTTTAATCTCTAAAGTTATATTTGGGTTTATATTCTGAAAAGGGTCTTGTCTATGACGAGACCTTTTTGTTTTTACAGGATTTGACCCCACTTTTTTTTGAGCGGCAATCAATTCTCTCGTTCTCTTCCCTATTTTTAGCTAGTCAACGACCCTGTCCATGAAAAAACAACTCTTCTTTTTACCTGCCCTGTTCCTTTCAACTGCGCTAATAGCACAGGTAAGGCCTTTTGTACCCGAACAAGTGTTTCCAGAGAAAAACACAAAAAGTAAGCATTACCTCGTTTCCGGGGAACGCCACGGCACTTCTTTTTTCAAGAAGTTCGAATTCCCGGAAGTAGAGTATCGTCCTGGCACCACCCTTGACTTTACGAAATACCACACCGTCGATGTGATGTACCATTGGTATGAGACCTGGGCTCAGCAGTATCCTGAACTGGTGGATCTCTACGTAGTTGAAAAATCTTTTGAGGGACGGCCCATTTATCAAATGACGCTGACCAATAAAAAAACAGGTAAGGATACCGACAAGCCAGCGGCATATTTTGAAGGAGGACGCCATTCCGGGGAAATCACTTCCAGTGAATCCATCCTATGGTTGACCCAGCACCTGTTGGAGAATTATGGAAAAGATCCTGAAATCACGGCGCTGTTGGATTCCAAGGTGATTTACCTACGCCCACAGAATAATCCGGATGGCTCCAACATGTACTTGTATACCGCTCAGCGCAATCGCAGTACCGTAAAGCCGCAGGATACCGATCGAGACGGAATGCTGGATGAAGATCCAGAGGAGGATTTGGATGGTGACGGCATCCTCTATCAAGTCCGTAAAAAGGCAGTGACTCCAGAAGAAAAAGAAAAAGCCAACTACATCATTGATCCAAAAGATCCCAAAGGAAGGCTGATGGAGCAAACTTTTCCTGGAAAGGGAGAATACTTGATGTATAGCGAAGGGATAGACAACGATGGAGATGGGCGATACAACGAAGATGGAATTGGAGGCTTGGACCTGCACCGTAACTATCCTGAAAACTGGAGACCCAATACCGGTGGAGACCTTACGGGTAGGGGATACACACAGTTTGGCGCAGGAGAGTACCCGCTCAGCGAAATTGAATCCAGAGCCACCGTCTTGTGGATGATG
>JAXISU010000441.1:0-2241 GCA_034680425.1 Cyclobacterium sp. | reverse complement strand
ACCTCCCTTGGAGTATCGCATAGCAAAGCTTCTAAAGAGATTCTAGCCATAAGCGTACTTTCCTATCAATTGAGTAGCGCTCAGAATTTAAAGTTTTTTGGACTGTACGAGTACAAACCTGCTCTTACCGAAAAATTGTCAATTTACAGTCGTCTGCAACTCACCTACAATCAGGGTATGGCAGCGGGCTTTCACAACAGAAGCTTTCTCTACCTCCGTGCGGGTTTGAAAAAAGGTCCATTTGGCTTTGGACTAGGTGCCAACTTTGATGCTTATGGACCATCTAAAGTTGCACGAGAAAATTATGGCGTCTTTACCAGATGGGAATTTTAATTGTCCTAAAGTAGTAAACTCGGAATTACCCCTCCAAAAGTGGACAATGGAGCAATTAGGCGTTCGATTACGAACAGCATATTTTCTTAAGTAGGCCCAAATTAGGCTAAAAAAGGGCTTTTTTTTATTGGTCTATTTTTGGCTAGTCAAAATTAAACTACGCACTTCTATGAAAGCTATCTACTATTTTCTCGCCATTCCCCTACTCCTTCTTTCCTTCTCCTGTGATGAAAGAAAATCCTTTAGTTCAGGTAACGAAATAAAAGAGAAAAAAGCTCTTACTGGAGTCACACGATTGAAAGTAGATGGGGTCTTTAATTTGACCATTTCCCAATCCGATGAAGAATCCATTGAGGTAGACGGAGATGAAGCCATGGTAAACAAGCTTTTGATTGATCAGGATGGTGAATTACTTAGCCTCAAAATGGAAGAGGATGTGGAAGATGGTTTTTTTGACGATAAAAACCTGAAAATCCATATCACCATAAAAGACTTGAAAGAGTTCAACTACGAGGGTGTGGGTAATGTAAAAACGAATGGCTTGTTCAAGGTGGCTGACCTAAGGTTGTTAGGTAATGGAGTAGGAAACCTTGAGTTGGAATTGGATGCCCAAGAAATCGATGCAGATTTTGATATGGTCGGAAATATCAAACTTCGAGGAAAAGCTAATCGTGCAATTTTTATCAACAATGGAATTGGAAACTTGGACGCATCCGAACTGATTGTTCAGAATATGGATGTAAACAGTTCGGGCATTGGCAAAGTGGAAGTGAATTGTGTAGGAGATCTATCTCTTGTAGTAGATGGGATTGGAAAAGTTAGCTACACCGGAAATCCACGAGTGATTAAAAAAGAAGTGACAGGGATTGGGAAAGTCGAAGAAAATTAATTTTCCAGGCCTCCTCTCTGGCCAAAACTAGGTCAAGCCTCCTCTTTCATTTTGATTTTTCCAATAATAACTTGATTTTAGGGCAATGGCTTCACCCAATGCGCTAGATTCAGTACAACTCAATTTTTCTCCAGACAACTTGCTTGGGCTCAATATCGCACTGGCAATCATCATGTATGGAGTAGCCTTGGAGTTGAAATGGGCAGATTTTCAATACCTTGTCCAAAATCCGAAAGGGTTTATAATCGGAATAGTCTCTCAATTTTTTGTACTTCCATTCCTTACTTGGGTATTAATCCTACTTCTTAACCCCCCACCTAGTATCGCCTTGGGCATGTTTCTCGTAGCAGCTTGCCCTGGTGGAAATGTTTCCAATTTTTTGACCAGCCTTGCTAAAGGAAATGTGGCACTTTCAGTCAGTTTAACTGCCGTATCGAGTGTTGCAGCGATCTTTCTTACTCCCTTCAATTTTTCCTTTTGGGCCGGTAACTATGCTCCCACCGCCCAACTCCTACAAGAAGTTCAACTGGACACCTTTGAAGTCTTCTTGACCATAGGACTTATCTTGGGCATCCCCTTGATTCTTGGAATTTTAACCACCTCCAAATTTCCCGAGTTATCCAAAAAGTTAGCGAAGGCAATCAAGCCAATCAGCTTAGTCATATTTGGGGCCTTGGTGCTTCTTGCCCTTCTGGGCAATTACGAACTATTTAAGACCTACATCGGCGCCATCTTCCTTTGGGTACTTGCACATAATTTTATCGGTTTAAGTGGCGGCTACTTGGCGGCTAAACTCGCCCGATTGCCTTTCAAAGATGTAAAAACCATTACCATCGAAACAGGCATCCAAAATTCCGGTCTCGGTCTGGTCCTCATATTTAGTTTCTTCGCCGGTCTGGGTGGCATGGCATTGATTACCGCTTGGTGGGGAATTTGGCACCTTATTTCTGGAATCATCTTGGCCAGTATCTGGAAAAAGTACGCATGAGAAGGTTGCTTTACACGACTTTGCGGTTTTT
>JAXISU010000440.1:0-2242 GCA_034680425.1 Cyclobacterium sp. | reverse complement strand
TTTTTCGGAATGGATAGATTTGAAAAGGTAGTCTGGCTCTTTTTTGTAGCGCTGCAAAGACTTCAGCGAAATGTCCAAAAAATCCGACCACTCCTCGTCTGAAAAAGGAGCCAAATCTTTGATCGTCAAAAACAGGGTGGTGGGAATCCCCTTGCGAATCAACTCCACCAACAACATCCGGTCTGAAAAAAACTGGGCCGAAGGAAGGCCTTCGCCGAGCGTGGATCTGCTGGCCTGACGCCCATACCGTGGTAGGCTAGTCGCATAGGACTCCATTTCATTTACAACCGAAATGAGAGTTGAGGTAGGGACGATGGGATACATAGCAGGAAATTTGTCTATGAATTTAAGACAAATTTCTCAAAAGTAAAAGTTTATCCCCTTTTGTTACGGATAAATCTCCTCCAAAACCTGGGCGAGACGCACGCTGGCAGCGATCAAGCGCTCCTCGGCGATGCTGAAATTGTCGTAGAGGTAAGGGTAGCTGATCCGCTTGTTTTCCGGCAGGTTGTACACCTGCGGCCGGTATTTCACCGCCTCTTTCAACCAGTCCTGCATGGTCCCAGCACGGTAAGAAGCCTGCAGCTGTGGAGTCATTCGACGGTACAGTTCTTCCGCCAATTCGGTGTAACTCATCCCTTGGCGATCAATCATTCCGCTATCCCAAAGGGCGTGTAGGTTGGTGGGCTGCCCAAAAAATTCAATTTTCACATCGTTGCCCCCCTTGTCGGTTCCAGTACCCACATGCAAAGGTTGGTGAATATCCTCGATCATGTGGATGAGCATTTTCAACTTTTCAGCCTCCGTTTTCGGATCCAAGCCTCCTTTTTTCAACTCGGCTTTGATGCGCTGAATCGCCTCATACGCATCCCCTGTTTTTTCCTGGTTGCTCGGATCGTATTCCCCATTTTTGCTGTTCAAGTAATGCCAGGTGGTCGCATAGTCGTAGCTTCTGTCGGATTTGATGTCATCCATCCAAGTGCCGCTTCTGCTTAGTGATACCGGGTAGAGCAGACTCTCCACTTTTTTGAGGGTAGATTTTTTTAGCTGCTTCTCGGCCATAAAGCCAATCAAGTAATGTCCCAATTGACCCCAAGCAAAGGCTTGAGAAACCAGCAAGGTGAATGCAAGGGTAAGGACGAGGGAATAGATTCTTTTCATAGCAGGAGATTCTTTAGGTGGAGGCAAGTTCGGATACCGCCAACCAGGCCATTAGGCCAGCGCCGATTTCCAAGGCTTCTTCTTCAATATCAAAAGTGGAGGTATGCACGCCTGAGGTAATGCCTCGGGCTTCATTGCGCGTACCCAATCGGTAAAAGCAGCCATCCACCTCTTGCGAGAAGAAGGCAAAATCTTCGGCAGCCATCCAGATGTCCAAGTCAAGGACATTTTCGGCTCCCAGGTAAGCACGGGCAGCCTCCACGGAGCGAGCCGTCAAGGCAGGCTCATTTTTTAGGAAAGGATAGCCCTTCCGGATTTCAAAGTCCAATTGTCCTCCCATTCCCTCCACGATTCCTTCGGCGATTTGACGCATCTTCTCGTGTGCCTTGGCTCTCCAGGCTTCATCTAGGGTGCGGAAAGTACCCTGAATCTTGACCTCATTGGGAATGATGTTGGTGGCGCCCAGTGCCTCCACCCGTCCAAAGGAAAGTACCGATGGGATTTTGGGATTGGCTACGCGGCTGACGATTTGCTGCAAGGCCAACAGTAAGTGCGCTGAGATTAATACCGGATCGATGAAGGTTTCAGGCATGGCTCCATGCCCACCTTTTCCTTTAATGGTCAGGTACAATTCATCCGTGCTGGCCATGTAGAGACCGGAGCGGAAGCCTACCTTGCCGGCAGGAATCATCGGCATCACGTGCTGGCCAAGGATGACGTTCGGTCTTGGGTTTTCCAATACCTTATCTTTGATCATCAGCGATGCCCCTCCAGGAATCACTTCCTCGCCCGGCTGAAAAATCAATTTGATGGTTCCCTCAAATTGGTCTCGGACTTCATTCAAGATTTTTGCGGCGCCCAACAAAGATGCGGTGTGTGCATCGTGACCACAGGCATGCATGACGCCCGAGTTTTGAGACTTGTAGGGCACCTCATTCGCTTCAATAATTGGCAAGGCATCCATGTCTGCACGAAGGGCCACCACCTTTTTTTCGGGATTTTTCCCCCGAATCAGCGCAGACCAACCTGTAGTCGCTTTGGATTCGATCTCGGTGATGCCGATTTCTTTCAATTTCTCTGC
>JAXISU010000439.1:0-2261 GCA_034680425.1 Cyclobacterium sp. | reverse complement strand
TCTACCGCAATGAATGCTATTTTTGACAAATTATACCCATGAGTAGACCTGATTTTGACGATATCTATATGGAATTGGCGGTAAACCTCGCCAAGCGATCCCATTGTATTAAAAAGCATGTGGGAGCCGTATTGACGAAGGATACCCGAATCATTTCTATTGGTTACAACGGTCCTCCCGCAGGAACACACAATTGTGATGTGGAATTTCCAAGCGAGGGTTGTGCACGAGATTCCAAAGGTAGCTGCTCCTTAGCTTTGCATGCAGAGCAAAATGCCATTCTTTACGCTGTAAAAAACAATACTTCCGTGGAAGGATCAACCTTGTATGTGACCTTGGCACCTTGTTTGGCCTGTGCTCGCATTATTTTTTCCATGGGGATTTCCAAGGTGGTCTACCTCTTTTCCTATGCAGAATACAAGGGGATAGGATCGGATGAGGGGGTTGACTTTTTGGTCAAATTTGGCGTGAATGTGCAGCGCTACAGCAAATCGCTTGAAGTAAGCGATCGCTTGATTTAAATGAAGTTGACCTCAGGGTGTAGTTGAATTCCGAATTTTTCAAGAACCGAAGCCTGAATCTGTTGGGATAAGCTTTTTATTTCCTCTCCAGTGCCATCCCCATAATTGACCAATACCAGGGCTTGCTTGGCGTGTACCCCTACGTCGCCAATTCGTTTGCCTTTCCATCCGGCCTGCTCGATTAGCCAACCTGCGGCTACCTTAACTCCCTCTGTACTTGGATAGCCAGGAATGCTGGGATAGGAGGCTTTAAGCGTGTCAAACTGTGTGCTTGGGATGGTGGGATTTTTAAAAAAAGAACCGGCATTTCCAATCTCCTTGGGATCTGGAAGTTTGGACTGTCGAATTTGGATGACGGCATCGCTGATGGCACGAATGCTGGGCTGATTTATACCATTGGCGGCCAATACCTCTCGAATGGCTCCATATTCCAAGTGAAAATTTGGCGTCTTGGACAGGCGAAAAGTAACGGAGGTAATGACGTATTGATCTTTGAGGGTTTGTTTGAATACACTCTCTCGGTACCCAAACCGACATGCTTCTGCATCAAAGGAATGCATTTCCAAGGTTTCCCGGTGCAGGGCTTGCAAACTATCAAACACGTCTTTGATCTCCACTCCGTAGGCTCCGATGTTTTGCATGGGAGATGCACCCACTGTTCCTGGAATCAAGGAGAGATTTTCTAGCCCTGCCCAATCCTGTGCGATGCTGTGCAGGACCAATTCATGCCACATTTCTCCAGCACCTACTTCCACCCAAAGTTGATCTCCTTCCTCTTTGACTAGGTTGATGCCTTTGATTTCGAGTTTGATCACTAGGCCATCTATATCCCGAGTCAACAAAATATTGCTCCCACCACCCAAGATGAATACCTGTAAATGTTTTTCTTTTGCGGTAAGTAACGCGGCTTTTAATTCGTCTAAAGTCTCAACAGTAGTAAAAAATTTGGCCTTTTTGTCGATTCCAAAGGTTGTAAAGGGTTTCAAAGAAATGTTTTCTTGTATCTTCATGGGCCAAAACTTATTCTGCGAAGTAAAGAAGTTTTTGCGCCATTGTGAAATGGAATAGCAGAAGGATCACCTCAATTATGAAAGAATTAATCATTCAAGGAGTACAAGTACGCGCTGGGGAAAAAGCTAATATAAAAATCCCTATTGCTAAACTTCCCACCCATACACTCATTGATTTGCCCATATTTATCCGTTCTTCTCAACAAGAAGGTCCGGTTGTATTGATTAGTGGGGGAGTGCATGGGGATGAAATCAACGGGATTGCTACAGCGAAGAAACTCTTGGAAGCCTTTGATCAAGAATTGGATCTAAAGCGTGGGGCCGTCATTGTCATTCCAGTAGTCAATATTTATGGATTTCTATCCAATAGCCGCACTTTTCCAGATGGACGAGACTTAAATCGAAGTTTTCCAGGAAGTAAGAAGGGATCGCTGGCTTCGCGAATTGCCCATATCCTTAGCGAGGAAATATTACCTCACATTGACTTTGGGATTGACTTCCATACGGGAGGGCGCATGATTTCGAACCATCCTCAAATCAGGGTAGATTTTAAAGATAAGATTGGGGTTGAACTTGCCAAAGCTTTCGGGACGCACTATGTGGTTCATTCCAAACACATCGATAAATCCTTCCGAAAAACAGCCTACAAAAACAAAAAGCACTTGTTGGTCTACGAGGGGGGAGAATCCATGCGACTGGATTCCTATTCCATAGAAGAGGCGATTACGGG
>JAXISU010000438.1:0-2263 GCA_034680425.1 Cyclobacterium sp. | reverse complement strand
GGTTCGCCCTACCTCAGGGCTGGAATTTATCTCCAGTAGACATTTTCCAGATGACGTTCAGGGCGATATGATCATCAACAATACCATCGGATTTTTGGGCACCAAGCAACACCAAATGTTAGACGATACCGTCGGCTTTACCAGCAAGTGGAGACAAGATTTGGTCGTGTCCTCGGACCGCAACTTCCGGCCGGTAGACATGGAAATTGCTCCTGATGGATCCCTATACATTGTGGATTGGCACAATATCCTCATCGGACACATGCAGCACAATGCACGAGATCCTTTGCGAGACCATGTGCATGGACGCATTTACCGATTGACCTATCCTTCTAGACCCCTAGTTACGCCTGCCAAAATCGATGGCCAACCTATTCCAGCTCTTCTGGAAAACTTGAAACTTCCCGAATACCGAAGCCGCTACCGTACCCGTCGCGAACTGAGAGGAAGAGATGCGACAGCGGTGACCACGGCTATTGAGAAATGGCTAAAAACCTTAGACAAAAATAACCCGGACTACGAGCACCAGCGCTTGGAAGCCCTCTGGGTCACCTGGGGAGCCAATCGCGTCAATGCTACACTTCTGAAAGAATTGCTTGCATCCACCAACTACAAGGTACGCGCTGCTGCCACCCGGGTACTACGCTACTCAGGCCACCAGATTCCTGATCAAGCTCAATTGCTGACCAAAGCGGTACAAGATCCCCATGGGCGCGTCCGAATGGAAGGCATTGCGGCAGCGTCTTGGCTTCCACCTGCACAAGGGGTACCTATTCTTGCCCAAGCTCAAAATCAACCCAAGGATGCTACCTGGATTCCAGGCACTTTGGAAACAGCCATCGCCCACCTTAATGGGCTATCCGTAGCCCAGAAAAAGGAGGAAGATGTCAAATCTTCCTTGACCGGTTCGGATCGAGAACTCTTCGTGCTAGGGAAGGAAATCTATGCCCGAGAAGGATTGTGTAGCACCTGCCATCAGCCCGATGGAGGAGGCTTGACTGCCTCTGAATTTCCTCCACTACGAGGTACCCCATGGGTCACCGGCAGCCCAGAACGACTCATCAAATTGGTGCTCAAAGGACTAATGGGTCCTATGGAAGTAGCAGGAAGAAGCTATTCAGGGCAGGTTCCAATGACGCCGCACGAAGGCATGCTCAACGATTCCGAAGTGGCTGCTGTCCTTACCTATGTGCGGAATTCATTCGGCAACAAAGCTTCTCCTATTTCTCCTGATTTGGTGAAAATAGTGCGGGAAGAAGTCAAGGGAAAACAAGGATTTTGGAGCCCTCAAGAATTACTGAAAGCACATCCTTTGGAGAAAAACTAGGCGCAAAAGCCTAGTTTTTTACTCCACCTTTTGAATAGGAAACCAAGTACTTACCCCATTTTCATTGATGGCCTCAATGCTGAGGTAGTAGGGCTTGGTACGATCTAAGGTTTTGAGCCAATATTCATTGTTGCCCAGCACCATGATAGACGTGTACAACTTGTCTGGTGCGGTACCATAATAGATGTTGTAGGCGTAGGCATCAGAAGATGGAGCCCATTTGATGAAGGCACTGCGCTTGTCCTTTTCGGTACGGAAGACCATAAACTGGGAAACCTGCTTGGGCACTGCTCCTCCCGCATTTCCGAAAACTCGGAATCCGGAGAGGGCAAATTTGCCAGTAGGCATCCATACGTTCACTAACTTTAGGAAACGCGTTTTTACTGGCTGCTTCAGTTCCACATACTCGTGCGGAATGTCCGTGGTGTTTTTGCTTTTGTCTACCAAGATCTCCCACTTTTTCCCGTCAAGCGAGTGATAGAGCAGGTACTGGTGGTATTGGTCAGTGCGCTTGCCCAGTCGGTCGGTGTCCACATCCTGATCGGCATAGTTGATCTGCACCGCATGTACCGTACTCAACTGCCCTAGGTCGGTTTGGATCCACTCTCCCTTGGCACCCGATTGCGCACTCCAGTAGGTTTTGAGGTCCTCGTCATTGGCTTTGTTAGGGGAAAATCCCCCCAAAGTAGAGGACACCTGCATGGGTTTGTCGTAGTTGAGCAGCATCCAGCCCGTAAACTTTCCGGCCTTTTCGGTATCCGGAAGGTAATGCGGATAGTCTCCAAATGCGGTACTGGACCACATGACATCGTCTTTGTCAAAGCCGGCGGGCCAGATGCCCAAGCGCCTCTCAAAAGTGTTTTTGACCGAAATCATGATGGTGCTGATGTGCCAGTAGGTGCCTTGGTTGTCCCGGAAAGTACTGCCATGACCTGC
>JAXISU010000437.1:0-2269 GCA_034680425.1 Cyclobacterium sp. | reverse complement strand
GCTGGGCACCTCCTACGGTTTAATTGCATGTTCTGAGGCTCAATTAATTGTGTCCCTACCTCAACCTAAATATTGAAATAATACTGTAGTAATAGTTTAATTAATTGACTATATCTAATTGTTTTTAAGTTACTTAATTTTAAAATGTTAAGCTCAAACCAGCAAGCTACTTTCCTTTCGGATGATTTTTTATTGAAAAATAAATTTTCCCAACAGCTCTTTCAGGACTACGCCAAGTCCCTTCCCATTATCGATTACCACAACCACCTTTCTCCTGCTGAAATTGCATCCAACCGAAAGTTTGAAAACATCACAGACCTATGGCTAGCGGGGGATCATTACAAGTGGCGGGCCATGCGAACCCTTGGGATCGATGAGCAATACATCACTGGAAATGCCTCAGCCCAAGAAAAATTTGACAAATGGGCTTACACCCTGCCCTATACGCTTCGAAATCCCCTTTTTCATTGGAGCGCACTGGAATTGAAACGCTACTTTGGCATAGAGGAACTCCTCAATCCTAATAATGCCAGTCAGATTTATGCGGAAACCAAAGCAACCTTGCAACAGGAACCTTTCCGCGTAAGGGGGCTCCTGAACCACATGCAGGTGGAAGTGGTGGCCACCACAGATGACCCCACCGATTCGTTGGAGCACCATTTGGCCTTTCATCAGGAAGGCACTTCCCTGCAAGTCTACCCTACCTTTCGACCTGATAAGGCTTTCGGCATAGAGCAACCGGAACACTACATAGCCTATTTGCAAAAACTGGGTTTAGTCGTAGGATTTGATATCAACTCCTTCGATACCTTGATGGAAGCCCTCTTCGACCGCATCGACTACTTTCATGCGCATGGGTGCCGCGTAGCCGATCATGGGTTATCCCGCCTCTATTTTTCAAAGAATCAAGGATTATCCGTGGACCGCATCCTAAAGAATACCCTGAATGGACAATTGCCCACTACTGAAGAATTGGAACATTTCAAGTTTGAAGTGGTCTTCCAACTTTCCAAGCGCTACCACGCCAAAGGATGGGTACAGCAATTTCATTTAGGAGCATTGCGCAACACCAATGAGCGGATGCTTCAAGAGCTAGGGCCCGATACCGGGTTCGACTCCATCGGAGATTTTGACCAGGCAAGCTCCTTGGCCGCCTACTTCAATGAATTGGATAAAACGGACCAGCTTGCCAAAACCATCATTTACAACCTCAATCCCCGGGACAATGAAGTATTTGCTTCCATGATTGGAAACTTCAATGATGGATCTGTCAAAGGAAAAATGCAGTATGGATCGAGCTGGTGGTATCTGGATCAAAAGGATGGCATGGAAAAACAACTCAACGCCCTCTCCAATCTAGGCCTTTTGAGTTGCTTCATCGGCATGCTCACCGATTCGAGAAGCTTTCTTTCCTTTCCACGACACGAATACTTCCGCAGGATCTTGTGCCAACTAATTGGTCAAGAAGTGGAGCAGGGAGAATTGCCTTGGGATCCACAATGGCTGGGGAAAATCATCCAAGACATCTGCTACTACAATGCCAAAAACTACTTCAACTTTAGTCCCCAAAACTTTAGCGTCCCCAAATGAATCCCTCAAACCCATTTGACCTAACCGGAAAGAAAGTGCTTTTCTCCGGCGCTACAGGTGTTCTTGGAGCCTCCATGGCCCTATACCTCGCTTCCCATGGGGCAGAACTCTTGCTCTTGGGGAGAACGCCCGAGAAAGTAAATGCATTGCGCGATCAAATCCTTGCTCAAGGCGGCAAAGCATGGGGCTATTACGCAGATGTAACAGATGAAGAATCCCTGGAGAAAGCAGCGCAATTGATCTCCGCGCAACACGAATCTATTTCGGTACTGATCAATGCAGCTGGGGGAAATATGCCTGGAGCGGTAATCCGACCCGATCAAACTTTTTTGGATTTGGATACTGAGTCCTTGAAGCAGGTGATGGACTTGAATTACTTGGGTACCGTATTTCCTATCAAGGCTTTCCTACCCCTACTTCTCAAAAATAAAGTCGGTAATATCCTCAATATCAGTTCCATGGCTGCCTCTCGACCCATGACACGCGTGATGGGCTATGCGTCTGCCAAAGCAGCCATCGACAATTTAACCAAATGGCTGGCGGTAGAATTGGCTGCCAAATATGGTCCCAACTTTCGTGTGAATGCGTTGGCGCCAGGATTTTTCCTAACAGAACAAAATAGAGCTCTCCTAACTGAACAAGATGGAAGTTTAACGCAGCGCGGTCAGCAGATCATCAG
>JAXISU010000436.1:0-2272 GCA_034680425.1 Cyclobacterium sp. | reverse complement strand
GGGCACCTTATTGTCGAAGCGTGAAATCCGTGATCTAGTAAGTTACCTAAGCACCTTGAAGCGTTCCGAATGAAGAAGGTAGGGAAAGGCATTTTAGTTTTTCTACTCATCCTGCTGGTTTGCTCCCCGCTGATCCTCATTGGTTGGGGTAGGAGTATGCTGCATGATTCCGATGTGGCGAAGCGAGAAGAACTGATTCCTTCCAGCCCCCCAAAACGAATTTTGGCTATTTTTCCTCATCCAGACGATGAGGTAACCGTGGCTGGAACGGTCATGGGACTCAAGGCCGCAGGGCATCAGGTCACCTTGGTATGCTTTACTAGAGGGGAAAAAGGGAATGCTGCCAATATTCCCACTGAGCAAGAATTGGCTCGCTTGCGCACGGGTGAAATGCAGCAAAGCGCTCAGATTCTAGGCGTAGATAGTCTGATTCAGTTGGACTATGCCGATGGCGGGATGGATGAACTGGGTTTGGATAGCCTGATGAAGTTGGTTCATGCGCTGATTCAGGACCAAACCCCCGATGTGCTCCTTTCTTATGATTCCAAGGTAGGCTTGTACGGACATTCGGATCATCGCCTCACTGGTGAAGCGGTAGAGCAGGTATTTCTTTCCAACCGAGGCAAATCAGATTTTGCACCACAGCAGCTATTTCAAGTAACCTTAAGTAAAAAGCAGATTGAGGTAGCCTTAAAACTTTCTGCTGGATTTCAGAAAAATTACCCAAAGGAACCTGGAAAAGGTCTCCCTGCGCCGGATTTCTCCATTGGAACCCAGCCTTATTTTTCCAGAACTCTTCAAGTCATGCAAGCGCACCAAACACAGAAAAAAGTCTTGCAGGACTTGATGCCATACCACGACAAAGTGCCCCAATGGATCTATTCGAGGATATTTGATCGGGAATACTTTCGAGAAGTTCGCTGATACTCCTGTTTACAGGAATCCTAATTTCTCACGCACTCGATTGAGTAGCGGAAGCGCTACTTGACGGGCTTTTGCTTCACCGGCAAGAAGTCGTGCTTCGATTTCCTCGGGATGGTTCATAAAAAAGTCAAATCGTTCCCGCTCTTTCTCGAATTTAGTCAATAGCAGATCCAAGAATTCTTTCTTTGCATGGCCATAGCCAAAGTTACCTCCGAGGTACTGTGCTCGTAAGGCCTGCGTTTGGGCAGGTGTAGCCATCAAACTATACAATTTGAATACGGTGCAGGTATCTGGATCCTTAGGTTCTTCCAAGGGAGTACTGTCCGTTATGATGGCATTTACATTTTTTTTGAGTTCCTTCTCAGGCAAAAATACATCCAGTATATTTTGGTAGGATTTACTCATTTTCTGCCCATCTGTACCGGGAATAGTCATCACATCGGCAGCAATTCTCGCCTCAGGGAGGGTCAGGATATCTTCTTCCATCACATGGTTGAAGGCACTCGCTAGGTCTCTAGCCATTTCCAAGTGCTGCAGTTGGTCCTTTCCAACGGGCACAAGGTCTGCTGAATACAATAAAATATCCGCAGCCATTAGCACTGGGTAGGTGAATAAGCCCGCATTCACATCCGCCAATCGAGACGATTTGTCCTTGAAGCTATGTGCATTGGCAAGCATAGGGAAAGGAGCGAAGCAGTTGAGGTACCAATTCAATTCTGCTACTTCAGGAATTCTGGATTGTCTGTAAAAAACGGTTTTCTCGATATCCAAACCGAAGGCCAACCAGGCTGCGGCTACAGCAAGTGTATTTTGCTTGCGAATGGCTCCGTCTTTTTGGCTGGTAAGCGAATGAAAGTCTGCAATGAAGATGAATGATTCTTCTTTGCTGTTTTGCTCAATCAATTGAATAGCAGGAACTATTGCTCCTAAAATATTGCCGAGGTGGGGTCTACCTGAACTTTGAATCCCTGTTAATACTCTTGCCATTGGGTCAATTTTGATGCAAATTAACTAAATCAGGCTACATAACTGCCATATTTTTTTGTTACTTGCAGGCATGATTCGGCTGTTTTTATTTCTTTTTTCGGGGCTTTTGATAGGATTCCAAGGGTTTGCCCAGCAGCAAGCTGTAGCAAAATTGGTGTGGAAAGTCAACCGTATTGATTTAGGGACGGTGCTGGAAGAGCAGGGTCTGCAGTCCGTTACTTTCGACTTCACTGTCAGTCAGGGAAAATACTTTGCCATACAGGAGGTAGTTACCGATTGTGGTTGTACTACGGTATCCTATTCCAAGGATTCGTTGGGAATTGGGGAATCGGGAAAAATCTCGGTTGATTTTGATCCCAGC
>JAXISU010000435.1:0-2280 GCA_034680425.1 Cyclobacterium sp. | reverse complement strand
TTGTGCCTCTGCGGCTTTGCGTGAATTATTTTTTTGACTGCCTAGAGCGAGTGGATCAATCTACCCAGCCCCAAGGAGCAGGGGGAGTATCGATGGGCTTGGTCAGGTCAAACTTTACCGAGAATAAAGTAGCCGATCCCAGCCTTCTCAGGTTGTAAGTAAAGGAAGTTTCGTCCATCGTGATCCACCACACATTGCCCACCGCAGCAGGCAGTAGGCCCGCAGTGAAGGCATCTGCAGGGAAAAATTGCGTGCTGGCTGAACCCGTATTCGTAGCCTTACCCCCATACTGCGTCACCGCATCCTCAGACCCATCGGCATGCCGGTGGTCGTGCTTGAGTTGGATCAACTGCTGCTCATCCATCGTCAGCACCCAAGTGCGGGAAAGATCCTCCCCCACAAAAAAGGGAATCCGAAGGCGCCCATCCTCACAGCTACGCACATGCATGACCAACTTACCAGCAAAACGGGGATCAGACTCGGGGGACACCAATTTGCCGGCATAGCTTTTTCCGCAGTGGGTAGACAAGGTCTCCCAAAATTGCTGAGAAGGGGTTTTTTCCTGAGCAAAAACTTGAGAAAGGCCCCCTAAAAACAGGATCGCAACAAAAAGGAATAGGCTGGTATTTTTCATAGCTGGGAAAGTACCGAATTTTAGGGAAAAGTCATTCCTTCCTTCCGATTAGACATAAAAAAAGCCACCCGAAGGTGGCTTTCAAATTTGGTCTATTGAGCTTAGAAAGAAAATCCTACGCTAAAGTTGACACGCATACCTGGAGCAAGCTGCGTGAAGAACTGATCCTGAGCGCCGTAGGAACTGAAGATAAATTCACGCTTGTCGTTGAGTAGGTTTTGAACACCCAAGCTGGTACGGATGCGCTCGTCTGCACCGAAGGTCTTGTTGACATTCAAGTTTAGGGAATTGAAAGGAACTGCGTAAGTATCGGTACGGTTACCGAAACCAACCATGTTTAAGGTAGGTCCCTGCACGTTGTAGTAGATCCCTGCTTCCCATCCTGTGCTGTAATCGGAATAGGCAATTCCGGTATTCACAATGTACGGAGCCTGACCTGCCATATCACGAGTAGTTCCAATTTTTTGGCCTTCTCTAGCAGTCAATTGACGAGATCTTTTTTCGGTAGCAGACATGGTGATTTGAGACTCGGTCAAGGTGATGTTACTGGTCCAAAGGAATTTTTCCAGGCTAGGGCTCATGAATTTCAAGGACTTTCTGAATTCCAATTCCAAACCAAGCACGGTACCATTTCCAACGTTTCTTGGCTGAAAAGCTCCAGCATCAGAAAGGAACTGTACAATTTCAATTGGTTTTTCAAAGGTCTTGTAAAAGGCGCCTACAGACCACATCTCTCCTTTCGGCTGGAACATTTCCCAACGTACGTCAAAATTATTAATGTTAGTCGAAACCAAATTACCATCCCAAAGTACCTCAGTACCTGCATTGGTCGTCTCTTTAAAAAGACCCCCTACAAAGGTACGTCCAGAGATCGGATCAATGATTTCAGCGAAAGAAAGCTCCTTGAAAGAAGGTCTCGCGATGGTTCTCGCTACAGAAAAACGAAGATTCTGTGCTTCTTTAACATTCAGAACAAGGTTGAGCGTAGGGAAGAAATTAAGATCGTCCAATACCTTCTCATCATTGAAAATAATGGTTGAGTTCTGGTTAGTCCCTGTATAAAACTGGGTGTATTTCTCTACTCGCAAACCCACAATTGCTTTCAACTTTGGCAAAGGATTGGCCTCAGTACTAACATAACCACCCATGTTGGTTAGGGAAGATTGGAAGCTATTCGGGTTGTTTGGAATAAAATCTGGGTTGAAACGAACCCCATTTCTATTGGTAGCAGAGAATAGGTTACTTTCTTGTAAAATATTGTTAGGATTTCCGTCTAGTGGGGTGGTTCCGGTAGCGAATTGAAAAGATTGGATTTCAAAGTCACGTTCCTTAAAGGTGTAGGAGCCTCCAAATTTAAGCTTAGCATCCTGGTTCCAAAGGCTCAAATTTTTGGTCAAGTCTAACTTGCCTACCAAGTTGTTTTCTTCCAAGTTTCTCCAGATACGAGCTGGCAAGCCTACTTCAGGGGAAATGGTATTGTTTGGCAATCTAAATCGGGTAAAACGAACGTCTGGATCTTCGATGGTAGAACGTGTAGGAGCTAACTTCCAGTTAATTTCCCATGCATTCCCTTTCAAAAAGTGATTACCAGATAGCAAAATGCTAGAAAGTCCACGCTGGCTATATTCTAGGTTGTACTGCTTTGC
>JAXISU010000434.1:0-2290 GCA_034680425.1 Cyclobacterium sp. | reverse complement strand
TGATTCGGGTTGTCCGGATGACCTTCCACCCGGAGAAGGCAATTGCTTTTTTGGAAAATTTTGAAGCCCACAAATCCTTAATCCGAAATTTCCCCGGTTGCCAGCATCTAGAGCTGTGGCAAGACCAGGATAAAAAAAATATTTTTGTGACCTACAGCCATTGGGAAAGTGAGGAGGCCTTGAATCAGTATCTTGATTCACAGCTCTTTAAATCCGTTTGGACCTTTACAAAAGCGCTGTTTTCTGAGAAACCTCAGGCATGGAGCACAAAAAAATTGCAAGAAGTACAGTCTTGAGTTTGTAGGAAATCATTTTTGTAGTCATATTTGCAACCCCATTCAGAACGGAATGGATCAATGTAATGCCCAGATGGCGGAATTGGTAGACGCGTTGGTCTCAAACACCAATGAGGTTACACTCGTGCCGGTTCGACTCCGGCTCTGGGTACAAAGGCTTGCAGTGATGCAAGCCTGTTTTGTTTTTTAGGGTTTCCGCTGTTTCACCTGCAACTACGTTAACTAAGTCTTGTAGTTCAAATACCTGAGCTGTGGACCGTGGTCTGTCGACTGTGAGCGATTACCCATTCCCTCTCAAAATCTCCATCGGCGGCTGATTGATGATCTTTCGCCCATTGAGCCAACCCAATACAATCGTGAGGAGGGTAATCACCAAGCTTTTCAACCAGTACGACTACTAGTGGAAGACCTCAAAACTTATTCCTATTTTCCATCTTTTCAGTAGGCTCAACATATCGCCAAGTACCTTTTTGAACCACCTCTTCATCTTTTTGAAGAATAGTTACCAACTCTATTCCAAGTACTTTTTCAAGCTTGCAGAGAGTCTCCAACTTAAAATTTTCTTCCCCTTTCACATACTTGCTCACCTGCTGAGGAGAAACGCCCATTTCATGAGCTAGTTTTGCTTTCTTCCAATTCAACTCATCTAAAGCATCCAATATCCGCAGCGCAATATCCGCTGATTTTCCCAGCCAGGCTTTGTTCGCTTTTCTCCAGGCAACATCCGCTATCCAGTTTTCATGAGATTGAACACTGATGTCCTTGATTGATTTTTTGGTAGTAGTCATCCCCTATCTTTCTAGATAAATTATTTTTCCTTTGATGTCATTTTGCCTTAAAAACTGGACAACAGCCTCTAACCTATTTAGCGCTAACTTTGTATGCGGTCGATCTTTCATAAACTTGGTGAGCTTTACTGTACCGCCCGTGATCACAAATTCATCTCCAAATCGAACAGCATATACTCTTAAATAACTTTTTCGCTCCCTACCCTTAACCTTCAGTTTTTGAAATTCATAAACTTGGACATTTTCCGAATTATCTAGTGGTTTGAAAAGAGATTCCAAATCCCCTTTCCCTGCGTGTTCCGCTAATTCTTCAAATAAGTCATCCGCAAATTCAATCGCTTCCTTAACCATCCCATTGAGTCTGGCAGAACCGTAAAAATCAAAGTAATCTTGCCTGAATTCAGTGAAAAATGATCTAAACCAATTGGGATTACTCCAATCAGCCCTAATCTTGGAAAAAGCGTGTTGGATTTCACCAGTATCAGTCAACTCCTCCCCCTCGAATTGGGCAGAAAATAACTTCCGATTGGTCCCTGATAGCTCAAAGATACGGACAACTTTCAATCTATCAACCCACAGGTTTACTTTTAGGTTCATTTTAAAAAAAATAAGATGAAAAAACAGTTTACTCCTAAATCAAAAAATCAAACAAAACGAGTGGATTGGTAGTCGCTCTAGAATGAAATATAAGTTTTATTACTCTGACAATCTAGCATTTACCCATTCCCTCTCAAAATCTCCATCGGTGGCTGATTGATGATCTTTCGTCCATTGAGCCAACCCAATACTATCGTCAGTACCGTAATGGCCAAGTAAATCACCAAACCCTCCTTCCAGGCCAAACTAAAGTTCATCTGAAAGACAAATTTTCCCAACAAGAACGTCGCAAAGAAGGAAAGTAAAATCCCGGACAAGGAAGCCAAACTCCCCAAAAAGAAGTACTCCAAGGTATTGATCTGTCGCACCAAGGCTGAACTGGCCCCTAAGGTTCGAAGCAAAATACTCTCCCGCATGCGTTGGTATTTGCTGATGATCAGGGAACTGATCAAGACCAAAATTCCAGTGGCAATAGAGAAAAAGGCCATGAACTGAATCACAAAACTGATCTTACCCAAAATCTCCTCCAGCGTCTCTACGATCGTACCCAAATTGATGATGGAGATATTCGGAAACTCCCGTACCATGTCCGATTGCATTTCAGCTGCC
>JAXISU010000433.1:0-2292 GCA_034680425.1 Cyclobacterium sp. | reverse complement strand
TTTTTTGATATCCAGCAGCCTGTACCCGTTTGGGCGAAGCCAGGGGAACAGATACAATTTGTACCCATCAGCGCAGCTCAATTTCAAAACTGGAAGGAGCCCTACCCTAAACCCGTTCGGAAATGAGTCAACTACTTGGAAAAGCGGTACTCCTTCGCTGCCCTCCCGGCACTTCCTTGCAGGATGAGGGACGTCTCATGGGAGCCCAATACGGCATTCCTACCTCGGGGGCAATGGATCAAAAGAGTTTCCGCTGGGCAAACCATCTCTTGCAAAACTCGGGTAATGCAGTTGCCTTGGAAATGGCTCAACCTGGTCTACGAATTCAATTTGACCAAGCCTGCCAAATCTCTTTGGTGGGAGCAAAAGTGATGGCAAACCTAAACCAAGCTCAACTTCCCAATTCAAGTTTACTATCCATTTTGGCGGGTGATCTCCTTGAAATTGGAGCATTCCTGTCCGGTAGCCGTTTGTACCTATGCATTCAAGGCGGGTTTCAGGTGGAACGCTACCTTGGGTCAGGAAGTGATTTTGAATCGGTCACCTCCTCTTCCAAACGAAGTACCAAAGAGGTGTTGTCCTATCTCGCAATTCCCCAACACAATTCACTGGGGGCCAAACCCAAGTGGGAAACTACTTGGTTTGAATCGCCTGAAATAGAAGCCTATCCCGGTGCTGATTGGGCACTTTTGTCTTCAGCGCAACAAGAATTAATTCGTTCTACCACCTTCCATCCTTCCAAATTCAGCAATCGAATGGGAATACAGTTGGAAGAACTCGTTCCCAACCAACTGGAGGATCTTCCCACCAATCCGGTTTTTCCAGGGACTGTACAGTTGACTCCTGGAGGTAAAATTATAGTCTTGATGCGGGATGCAGGCGTAACAGGTGGATATCCCCGAATTCTGCACTTGACTGATGAGGGGCTATCCAAACTGGCTCAAAAAAGAGTAGGCGATCCTATTCGATTTGAACTTATTGAGATGTCTCACGCTGGATAAAGCAGAATAAAAGCTGACAATAGTTGAGCTTTTGTTAAAAGTAAATTATCTTGAAATTCTAAGTTTATCCCAAAATACCCAGCCATGGACGCTACTCTCACCCAAAAAATAACTGCACAAGGCAAGCAGATTGAAGCCATTCAACAACAATTGGAAAGTTTCAAGCATGGTTTCCCTTTTTTGAGTTTGGTAGGTCCAGCCACTCCCGCTCGAGGAATACAGGTTTGGGAGGAAAATCAAGTGCAGCACTACCAAAGTTATTATGCTCGTAAGGCTGCGGAATTGGATATCGTCAAATTTGTTCCTGCTTCAGGTGCTGCCAGTCGCATGTTTAAGGATCTTTTCTCCTTTTTAGAAACAGACGGAGATTTGGCAAAAAATGGCTTCACACAGAAATTTATTGGGAACCTGAGCCAATTTGCCTTTTACCAAGACTTGGATGCAGCACTTCAACACGGAGACGAATCCATTGCTTCTTTGCTGGAAAACAAAGAATACAAAAAATTGGTAGCAGCCCTACTTACAGAAACAGGCTTGAACTACGGCAATCTGCCCAAAGGGCTGTTAAAGTTCCATGCTTATGAAGATTCAAACCGATGCCCTGCAGAGGAACATTTAATTGAAGGAGTTCAGTACGGTGTAGGCAAGGACAAGCAGGTAAACATTCATTTCACTGTTTCGCCTGAACACGAAGAAGGCTTTGTCAAGGAAATAAATCAGCACCTACCTAGACTTCAAGAGCAAACTGGATTAGCATTTTCCGTGAGCTATTCCCATCAAAAAAAATCCACAGATACCATCGCTGTGGATGAATCAAATGAACCCTTCTTAGAAGATGATGGCAGCCTCTTGTTTCGACCTGCAGGTCACGGAGCCTTACTTGAAAATCTAAATGAGGTAACCGCGGACCTGATTTTTATCAAAAACATAGACAACGTAGTTCCTGACCGGCTGAAGCCAGTGACGAAATCCTACAAAATGGCCCTTGGAGGCTTGCTGTTGGAGGTTCAAACACGAGTATTTGAGGCCTTGAAAGCACTGGAAGAAGTGACTTCCCAGTCGGTAAGGAAAGCGCAAGAAGTTTATGTCTCGGATTTGGGAGGAATTGTACCAGCGGGAATCCAGAACGCTAGCCTAGCGGAGCAAGCGGCATTTTTTCAAGCCAAATTGAATCGCCCAATTCGGGTATGTGGGATGGTCAAAAACACCGGTGAACCAGGAGGAGGTCCTTTTTGGATCCATGAAAAAGACGGCACCCAATCCCTTCAAATCCTGGAAACTGCCCAAATTG
>JAXISU010000432.1:0-2294 GCA_034680425.1 Cyclobacterium sp. | reverse complement strand
ATCACTTACCTCCCTGCCAAAAACCTAGAAATCCACAGCGAATTGGAAAAGGATCTGGACCATCCTCCCCTCTTTAAACTTGGGCTGCAATACCAACTCGGAAACTGGATCTTCCTGCGCACTGGCATCCACTCCGCTCCCAATTCCCTCCATTTTGGTCTTGGGCTTCGGAAGAAAAAATATGGACTAGACTATGCTCTTGGCCAAACTACCGCACTAGGAGGCACTCATCACCTCTCCCTTTTTTTAACCCACTAAGGCATGAAACAAGTCTTTAGTTTAGTTCTCCTACTCCTTTTCTCCATACCCACTTTCGGTCAAGATAGGACACCAATTCCCCTGGATATCCAACAGTTGATGGAGCGGCTTTTCCCAGTCCAAGAGGAGGAAGTGGATTACGAAGCACTCTACGAGTTACTTACAGAACTCTATCAAAACCCACTGGATATCAACCGAGTAAGCGGAGAAGAATTGGCAGGAACCTACCTGCTTTCCCCTCCACAAATTCAGGCATTTCTATACCACCGCAGCCAATCGGGGGAATTTCTTTCCTTGTATGAACTCCAATCCCTCCCCCATTGGGACAGTGCTACCTTGGATACCATCCTTCCTTTTCTTACCCTAGAAACCGAGAAATCAAGCCCCAAATCCTTTCTAGAACGCCTACGAAGCGAAGAAAACAGTTACCTCCTCTTCCGACACCGGCGCACCCTGGAATTACGAAGAGGATACCAAAACGACAGCAAGGTGAATCCCAGTAGCAGGTACCTTGGAGATCAGAATGACCTATTTCTTCGTTTTCGAATTCAACATCCCAAGGATTTTAGTCTTGGCTTTTTGCTCGAAAAAGATGCAGGAGAAGCCCTGGTCTGGGATCCAAAAACTAGCCGCTATGGGTTTAACTTTGCTTCCTTTCACCATACACGCTACAATTTGGGGAAATGGAAAACCCTAAGCCTAGGGGATTTTCAAGCCAGTTTTGGACAAGGGCTGGTATTTGGGGCAGGGTTCAGTTTGGGCAAAGGTGCGGAAACTGTTCCGACAGTGAGAAGAAGTACGTTGGGCATTCTGCCCTACACATCAAGCTTAGAATCGGGCTTTTTTCGGGGTATTGGAATCACGAGGCAACTCGGATCCTGGCAGAGCACCCTGCTTTTCTCCTCTATTGGAAAAGATGGGCGGATAGCAACGGAATCAGATGCTATCGGCAATTCAAGTCAAGAACTCACCAGCCTTTCTCAAACAGGTCTACACCGCAGCCAAAGTGAACTATCCACCAAAAACCAACTTCGTGAAACGAACTTAGGAACAAACATCCAGTTCCAAGCCAGATCTGGCAAATGGTCGGCTGGAATAAATGCCCTGCATACCCAGTTAAGCATTCCATGGGTTCGAACTCCAAATCGGTACAATCAATTTGAATTTGCAGGACGAAGTAATACCGTGGGGAGCATGTACTTTAATGTATCCTGGAAGAACTTTTCCTTCTTTGGAGAATCTGCTCGGTCTAGCAGTCAAGGCCAAGGTACCGTGGTGGGGTTTGTCAGTAGCCTGAGCAAAACGGTTGATTTATCCCTACTCTGGAGGCGCTATGACCGCGACTTCCATAGTTTTTATGCTACTTCATTTGCCGAAAACACACGCCCAATTAACGAACAAGGCACCTACCTGGGTATACAAATCAAACCTTCCTCCAAAGTCAAACTCAACGCCTACGTGGACTTCTTTCGATTTCCCTGGCTCAAATTCCGGGTGTATGCTCCTTCCCAAGGTCAGGAATGGCTGGCACGCTTGAGTTACCAACCACAAAAAAATCTACTTGCCTCAGTTCAAATGAAGCAGGAGCGGAAAATGAGAAATGAAGCGACTGAAGAGACGACTGCACCAAACTACACCCTAGTTCCGATTCTGAAAAATCAAGTACAGGCACATCTGGAATTAGGGGTCTCTCCAGAATTCTCTTTCCAGTCCCGTATTCTTTGGAACCAAGTCATTTTGGATCAAGCCAAGACGCAGGGTTGGATGCTGCTTCAAGACATTTCCTTCAAACGGGAAAAATGGAAACTAACTGCTCGAATGGCCCTATTTGATACCGAAACTTTTGACAACAGGCTCTATGCCTACGAACACAATGCCCTAGGGGCCTTTGCTATTCCCGCATTTTCTGGAAAAGGTAGCCGGCAATACCTCTTGATTCAATATCGCATCCATCCCAAACTCACGGCCTACTTCCGAATTGCACAGACTCGCTATGCAGATCGGGAAGTGATCAGTTCGGGCATGCAGGAGATTAT
>JAXISU010000431.1:0-2295 GCA_034680425.1 Cyclobacterium sp. | reverse complement strand
GAGTAGAGCTCCAGGGAAGCAGGGCTGCTGAACTTCTGGGAAAACTTCAGTGTCAAACTTGCATGAAAGGGGTTGGGGTAGGCCAGCCATTGCAGCTCGGGGATGATCTCCCTAGAGGGGCTCACCCGAAGGGCCAGCGGCTGCAAAAAGCCTTGGAACATCACCGGGCCCGCAGCCGTTGTCGTGCCGATCACCACAGCCGATTGGCCGATGGACTGGGGATACAGTGAGGTGCCCAGCGAGCTGGAAAGCGTCGCAATTTTGACCGGGCGCTCTTGGGCAAAGACCGCCGTGCAAAGGCACAGTAGGAAGGATAGGAAGAGTAATCGAGGGTGCATTGATTTACCTATTGATGCGCATTAATTCGCATTTGGATGTAAAACAAGCCTTTCAAAACATCAAAAAATGGCCTTTTATATGGGTTTTTGTTTAATAAAGACTTTTTCGAACAACTAGAACTTAAAATTATAGTTCGATATATTTTTTCGAACTAGGTTTGTTTGAAGCCAAAAATGCATGTTATTTACCTCGGTCCTCCTCGTTTTACTTGTTTCAAGCATTTTGCTGATCAGTCATTGGTCGCAGAACAGAGGCATTGTCTACTTGGTGGTCGTCCTTCTTCTTTTTAGCATCAGGCAATTCACCTTTTTATTGATACATAGCGATGCGCACGTAGAGGTCCTTGCCCTGCTCCTATTCCATTTTGACCCCTTTTCTTTCTTGATCGGGCCTTTCTTCTTTTACTACCTCAAAAGCCTAGTGCAGGGAAAATTGGTGGTGGATAAGTACCTGCTTGTATATACCCTTCCAGCGCTTGTAGTGCTGATCAATACCCTTCCTTTTTTCAGCTATCCTTTTGCCGAGAAGGTAGCTGAAAGTACCGCCATTCAAGGAAATTACTTTTTGGAGGGACCCACTAATTTTTCAACCGTATTCTTTCCTTTAAAATACCAAGCAAGGGGTGGTGGCCTTTTTAATTTGACCATTATCCTGTTTTCCTTTGCCTACCTATTCCGATTGAAGAAAAACGGCACAAATTCCCTCAAGAAAAAGCTTTCTGTTTTGATTAACCGCATTTTGGTGCTCATTCCCATACTTATCATCCCCAATTTGATAATCATAGGCTATGCACTGTTTAATTCTCCTAAAAAAGGAGAGTTGATCTTTCGGCAAATTGCTTTCGAGGACAATGGGTTTGTTTTTTTTCTGCCCTTGTTGCTTCCGTTGAGCTTCTTTTTGATCCCAAGTTGGTTGTATTCGGACCAAGAAGGGGTACATGCGGCTGATAAAATTCGAGCATTCCTACAAAGACTATGGCAACACACGGCTGGGCCTCACGCAGCAGTTCCAGCTGAAAAGTCAGCAGATTTGGAGCGCATTCTGACCTACATCGAAACCGAGAAGCCCTACGTCAACCTCGACTTCTCCCTACATGACCTCTCTAGGGCGGTCAATATTCCCCGAATCCGAGTGACCAATTGCTTCAATAAGGAACTAAATACCTCCTTCCCCGCTTATCGAAATAAACTGCGTGTGGCCCATGCCATCGCTATGCTGCGCCAGGGAGCACACCTGACCACTTCCATCGAGGGCATCGCCGAGCGATCCGGATTCAAGAGCAAGTCCATCTTCTACTCGGCCTTCAAGGAAGAATACGACATGACCCCGACCGAGTGGATGAAGAAGAATTTGGAAGTAGCAAAAGAAACCCAGGTCCAAGAATCTAACTATTCTAAAAATACAAGCCATGTTGTATAGTCCACTTATTCTTGTATTTATCATCTCATTAATTCTCCTAGGCAATCACTGGAGTCAGAACAAAGGGGTGATCTATTTGGTGTTTATCGTCTTGGATAAAGCCTTGACCCAATTTGCTTTGCTGGAACTCAATGCCACGCAGGACCCGAGTACCTTTACCCTTGTGTACTATTTGGAGCCTTTAATCGTGCTCCAGGGCCACTTCTTTTTATACTACCTGAAGAGCATCATGAAGGGGGCTTTGGTCTGGGATCGATACTTACTCCTCTTTTCAATCCCCACACTGGTTTTTCTAATCAATTTGATTCCTTTTTATGCCTTGCCTTATGCAGATCAATTGGCCTATTTTAGTGGTGCGTTGGCAAATCCAGACCTCAAAGGCTACTTATTTCTATCACTGGAACAACAGTATTATTTTATAGCTTTTTACAACACCGCCTTTGTTTTTTACGGGGCCTGGTTTATCTATAAAATGAAAGCGAAGGGCAGTATCTACATCAAAAAGAAAGTGAATATCTTGATCACTCGTATTTTTAT
>JAXISU010000430.1:0-2310 GCA_034680425.1 Cyclobacterium sp. | reverse complement strand
AGGAAGTGTGGGTCCGTAGCGCGATGTCTGGATTTTTCTCGATAAAAAAAGTATCCTGCATTTCTCGAGCAGGGTGATTTTCAGGAAAGTTGAGTGCGGTGAAATTGTGCCAATCGTCGTCAATCTCAGGGCCCTCAGACAGGTTGAAGCCGATGCGCTCAAAGATTTCGATGATGCGCTGTCGGGTTGCCGTCAGTGGGTGAATCGCCCCAAGAGGATAGTTGGAGGCAGGTAAGGTGAGGTCTACGTCAGCAGTTTTTTCTTTTTTGTTGGAGGCGGCTACTTTCTCGATTAGGACTTGAAACTTCTCTTCAGCAAGCTGCTTTACGCCATTGACAAGTTGGCCGTAGGCTCGCTTTTCCTCATTTGGAATGCTTCCCATGGCACCCATCAATTCACCAATGACGCTTTTCTTGGAAATAAATTCCATTCGGTATGCCTCCAGTTGGTCTGGGGTGTTTGCGTCTGCTGCTGCAATAGCCGCTTTGATTGCTTCGATTTTCTCCTGATACATGAGTTGCCGGTTATTCTTTGGCAAAGCTACCAATTTCTAAATTTTTAGGGTAATCGCGAAAGAGTTTCCTTTAGCGATTACCCCAAATTATGCTTACCAAGTTCTGCCGCCCTGAGGTCTTCCCATCATCCAAGGCTCCTGTGGCTGCGCTGCTGGCTGCTTGAAGTTACCTAGGATGTACGTGAAAGTGATCATCCCGTAGCGGGTCAGCACATTCGTAAAGACGTCGGTCACTGCCACATCCGAAATGGTACGGCTGATGCTGTTGTTTTGGTTCAACACATCAAAGAGGACTGCCTTGATTTCTGCCTTGTTGTTTTTCGCAAATCGTAAGCCTCCTTCCATGTTCCAAAGCCAAAAGTTTTGGTTAAAGCCTTCAGAAAGTCCGGAATACAAGGAGTGCGCGACATTATTTCCCATAAAGAACTTGCCATTCTTGGACGAGAAGTAGAGACGCATGGTGGATTCCTGCTGGTAGTAGTTATTGTTTAGATTCTGCTGCAGGGAGGAGTTGACAATGTTGTACGAACCCGTAGTGCTGATTGAGAAATCCACATTTTGGCTAATATTTGAATTGAAGGTCAGTCCTTGGCTTAGTGTGGTGTTGTCATTCAGGTTGGAAACTCCATTAATCAAACCTGGTGTACGGTTAAAACTTACGCGCGTATTGATGTTGAACTGAGTTTTCAATTTTTTGAGTGGGGCGCCATAGGTCAAGAAGAAACTAGAGCGGATGTTGCCGTCCAAATTGACTGGTCGAGAAAGTTGACCTCCAGAACGTAGCAAAATCTCGTTGTTGATCAGGGTGTCTCGGGTAGTCAAGAAGGTGCTATTTCCAATAAAATCAGAGGTAACCGAATGGGTCACAAATAGGAATAGCGTTCTGGATTTCTCGAGGTTGATTTTGCTGATGTTTGCAAAGATGTTGTGGTTGTAACTTTGGCCCAGATCTGGATTTCCTACACGTAGGTTGAGTGGGTTTTGGTTGTTAACCACATTTTGAAGCTCAGCCACGCTAGGCTCATTAGTGCTGGTACGGTAGCGTACTCTCCAGCTAAAGCCTGTTTTCCGGTTGCGGTAATTCAAGTTTGCACTTGGAAGGAAATTGTTGAAACTACGATTGAAGGTTCCTGGAACAGGGAAGAAGGCCTCGTTGTCGAGTCGTGCATTTTGGTAATCCATATTCACGTTAACCGACCAGGCGTCCTTGTTGTAGGCATAGCCCGATCGAAGTCGTTGGGTGATGAATTTGTTGTCAAACTCATTGCTCAAAGCCGTATCTAAAAGGGCTTTGCGTTCCTCATCAATCTGATAGGTTTTTTGATCGGATGCGGTAGCATTGTTTCCTACCAGGTAGCCGAAAGTACCAATTGCGTTTTTGCTCAACTGCTCTGTAAATGTCAAGTTGACCCGGTAGTTGAATCCTTCATTCAAGGAGTAGGTATCTTGCGTAGCCGTATCTAAGAGATTTCTACGGAATTCACGGCTTGCAGCCAAAAGATCCGAATCTTGGTCACGGTTAGACCAGGCGGTAAATACTTCCGTAGATAGCGTTCGGCCTTTTTTGTCGAATTTGTAGCGGTAGGTCAAGTTATTGGATAAGTTGACTGCTTTGGTAGTCGCATTGCTGATGGATCGAAGCGCGGAAAGCGAATCGCCCAAGCTATTGCGGGTAAGTGCATCTCTGTCGCTGAAGGTACTGTTGTCCTGGAAGGAAAGGCTAGGCGTAAGCACGATGGAGTTTTTCTCATTGAGATCTGCTTCAATTCGCGCATTGGCTCGGTGGTTGCTGTTTT
>JAXISU010000429.1:0-2328 GCA_034680425.1 Cyclobacterium sp. | reverse complement strand
TCCCGGTAGGCACCTGTGCCGAACGATTGCTTCTCGGCTATGTGGGCGCCAACTATCCCGAGCAAGTCCCACAAATGCTCGCCATCGTGGCCCAGCGAGCAGGGGAAGACACCTGGGCGGGGGTATCCCCCTGCGGGATGTGCCGACAGGGGATCAATGAAGTAGAGAATAGGTACCAAAGCCCGATCACTATTTTGCTCTTGCAAGCCGATGGAACTGTACTACGCTTCCGAGGTATTCGCCATTTGCTTCCACTCAAATTTGACGATCTCAACAGCTAAGCGTGAAAAAGTCCCTTCAGTTTTCTTACGAAGCTCCCTATTTCCTATCCCATGAACCGACAGGAAAGGAACAAGAAGTTTGGATTGTGCTGCATGGCTATGGACAACTGGCAGAGTTTTTTATCCGGAAGTTTATTCCCTTCTCTTCTGAAAATCGACTTTTCATCGCCCCTGAGGGGACCAATCACTCCTATTTACAAGAATTCCAGGGGCGAGTAGGCGCCAATTGGATGACCAGTTACAATCGGGAAACCGCCATAGCCAACAACCATCGCTTCCTCAATTGCATGATGGAAGACCTCCTCCTGCAATTTTCTAGTTCACCACGTATTCACCTCCTGGGCTTTTCCCAAGGTGCGGCTACCGGCACACGCTGGGCCAGTCAATGGAGCGGCAGGCTTGATTCTCTGGTACTTTGGGGCGGAGGTTTTGCACATGACTTGGTACTGAACTTGGCAAAAGAAAAATTTGCCTCCACGGAAGTGCTTCTAGTACATGGAGTCAAGGATGAGCTGATTACCGAAGAGAGTAAGCAGCGGCAAGAAGAGCTACTTTTTGAACTTGGCAAGCCAATGAATCTGCTGACCTTCGAGGGAGGGCATGAAATCAACCCCTCGATGTTAGAAAAAATCATAAATCAGGGGTTTTAGGCTTATTTTTTTGGCTCGACCTTGCACAAATTGAAACAATTTGTTGAACTTTCGATGAATCGTATTTTTAAAACATCTTGAACTCCATCCATGCTTTCGCTTACTGAAAAAGAGGTAGATCTAATTGCTACCCAATTGCTGAAAGGCAATGTGTGCTTCTATCAGGTTGACAAGAAGAAAATCCACCACATGCCGGACGATGAAGATTATTTCAACTATGACCTAACCCCAGAGGAAGAAGATATCCTAGACGAAATTGAAGATCAACCTGAAAATTTTGCGGAGTTTACCCGCCTAGAACCAACACAAGAGCATACGCTCATGCAGGATTTTGTGGACCGCCGTGTGAAGGAGCGGACCCTAGCGGAGGACTTGGTTAGTGCGCTAAGCAACCCCAAGGCAACAACCGCCTTCCGTTTCCTACTAGATGGGTCCAAGTACAAGGATGAATGGGCTGAATTCTTACGGGGGAAGTACCAAGATTGGATCAAGGAACAAGTCGATTCCTTCAATTACGCCGAAGACTAAATGCATCAGCCGCTCCAAGATTCACTATCAGGAGCGGTTTTTTTAGGTGCTGTTGACTATATTCAAATCCTTATCCTTTTTTGCCTTGCCATGAAAAAACTACTCTTTTTACTTCCGCTTCTTTTTGTAACCCTGCTCATTCAAGCCCAAACTTGGGATTGGGGTGGACCAATAGATCCCCTGCAAGCCAAGTTTCAAATTCAACAGTACCGACTTGAATTGGAAATTTTCCCCGAAACGCAGTCTATTTCTGGTCGGTCCACCATCACTTTTTCCTCCCAAGAAAAGTTAGATACACTGCGCTTCCAATTGATTGACCAATACCAGGTAAGCAAGGTGCTTATGGATGGAAAGGAGGTTGCTTTTTCCCATCAAAATGACTTAGTGGATATTCTCCCCATAGACTGTACCTGCAATCAGGTGGAGATTTTCTACGAGGGGCCGACACCCATCGCTCAGAATCCACCTTGGACTGGGGGATTTACCTGGGAAAAAGACCAGTGGGGCAGACATTGGATGGGATTGTCTTCCCAGGGCGAAGGAGCCAAACTTTTTATGCCCGCCTTTGACCATCCCTCAAGCGAACCTCAAAAGGGGGTAGAGTTATTCTTCACGGTACCCAAGCCTTACTTCGTGGCCTCCAATGGTCGCCTAATCCAAACCCAGGATCAGGGTCAAAAAGTGCGCTACCACTGGAAAACGGACTACCCGATCAGCAACTACAACATCAATTTTACAGTTGGCGTATTTGAAAAAGCAGAAAGCCAATTTCGCTCCGTCTCCGGAGCAGTAGTTCCGATGGCAGTGTGGGTGCTTCAAGACAACAAGGGCATGGCCAAGGAATTGCTGGAAGTACTTCGAGTAAGTGC
>JAXISU010000428.1:0-2328 GCA_034680425.1 Cyclobacterium sp. | reverse complement strand
TCCCATTCCCATTTGGGAGTAGTTCCCTCCCGATCTGCATAAAGGCAGCGCGCAAAGTTGCGGTACAAATTGGCAAATGCCTCCACATAGCCCTCAGGATGGCCAGCTGGCGTACGGGTATTTTCTTGCGCCAAGGAACCAAGGTAGCCTGTTCCTGCGCGGAAAATCTGTGCAGGCACATTTGGATACCTGACAGTCAAGGAATTGTTCAATTCCTGCTCCCATTCCAAGCCCCCTTTTTCTCCATACACGCGAATTTTTAGGTTATTTTCACATCCCGTGTCGGTTTGAGAAGCCATCAAAACTCCAGATGCTCCATTTTCAAATCGAAGCAAAACCACCCCATCGTCATCGATAGGTCGACCATCAATCTTAATGTAGAGGTCCGCACAGATCTGAGAAACTTTTTCCCCAGTGACATATTCTGCCATGTTGAAGGCGTGGGTACCGATATCACCCATGCAACCTGCCAAACCGTTTCTCTTCGGATCCGTTCTCCATTCTGCCTGCTTATTATTCTCGGTTTCTAGGAGTTTGTATAGCCAGCCCTGCGGATATTCCACATAGACTTTCCGCACCTTCCCGATCATTCCGTCTTGCACCATCTGTCTGGCCTGCTTAATCATCGGATAGCCTGTGTAGGTATGGGTAAGCAAAAAGCGTCGATCCGACTGGCTCACCACACGATACAAATCCTTGGCTTCCCCATAGTTTAAGGTAAGCGGCTTATCCAGGGCAACATGAAATCCATGTTTCAAAGCCTTCACAGTGGGATCATAATGCATGTTGTTTGGCGTGACGATGGCCACCACATCCATTCGCTCTCCTTCTGGAAGTTGGGATTCCTTGGCAAACATCTCGTCGTAACTCCCGTACACGCGGGTAGGATCAAGTCGAAGCTCTTTGCCCTTTTGGATGGATTTGGCAGGATCGGAACTAAACGCTCCACAAACCAATTCAAACATTCCGTCCATCAGGGCTCCGTTCAAGTGAATCGCTCCAATAAAAGAGCCGGGACCACCTCCAACGAGGCCAAGTTTCAATTTTTTTGTAGTCGACATGGGTACTGAATTAAAATGGGTCTAAGGTTGAACTAGGATTGAGGAAATGGATGAAATTCCTCGTTTTTCTTCCTGAAAAAAGCGATTTTATGACCAGCAGTCCCAGTACTTTATGGACGGCTCAGACGAAACTTTTTACACGCTTTCTTTAGATTCTCAAAGAAGATGGGTAAACTACTGCAAAAACATCAAAAGTTTAAATTTTAAGCCCAAAAAAATAGCCTTCACCTAGCCCCAACTCCTTGCCTATGGCCCTTTTGGTAAAGATTCGCCTCTCTGTGATGATGTTTCTGGAATTTTTTGTCTGGGGCTCCTGGTACGTGACAATGGGTACATTTCTCGCAAATAACATCCAGGCCAAGGATCAAGAAATTTCTTTGGCCTTCTCCACTCAATCCTTTGGCGCAATTCTCGCTCCTTTTTTGGTAGGCCTTATTGCGGACCGGTATTTTCAGGCGCAAAAAATCCTGGGCTCCATTCATTTAATTGGCGCAGCCCTACTTTTTGGGCTCCACGAAGCCCTCACCTTCGACACCTTCTTCCCCATGCTGTTGGGCTACATGATTTTGTTTATGCCCACGCTCGCCTTGGTCAATTCGATATCATTCAATCAGATGCAGCAACCAGAAAAAGAGTTTTCTGCCGTTCGAATTTGGGGAACGCTAGGCTGGGTAGCCGCTGGATTTCTCATCTCTGCCCTGGCCTGGGATAGCCCTGAGGGATTGGCCAAAGGACTCCTCGACAATACCTGGAAACTCGCCGCTGCAGCATCACTACTCCTCGGCATCTACAGTTTTACCCTACCCGCGACTCCTCCACAAGCCAAGACGAATGGCCCTTTCCGCCTCAAAGAGGCCTTAGGACTCGATGCGCTGAGCCTACTCTCGCATAGAAACTATGCCATCTTCTTCCTCTCTTCCATCCTCATTTGCATTCCCTTGGCCTTTTATTACCAAAACGCCAGCCCATTTTTGACAGAATTGAGCATGGAAAATTCAACAGGGAAAATGGCCTTAGGGCAGGTGTCCGAAGTCTTATTCCTCATTGCACTCCCCTTTTTCTTTTCCCGATTTGGGCTGAAAAAGACACTTGCAGTGGCCATGCTTGCCTGGGTCATCCGCTACCTCTTCTTTGCCTTTGGTGATACGGGCTCAGGAAATTGGATGCTACTCACCGGCATCATCCTTCATGGGATTTGCTACGATTTCTTCTTTGTCAGTGGACAGATTTACACCGATGCGCATGCGGGCAAAAAATTCAAATCTGC
>JAXISU010000427.1:0-2331 GCA_034680425.1 Cyclobacterium sp. | reverse complement strand
GAAACAATTGGCCATAAAAAGAGCGGGTACTTCAGAGGAAATTGGTGCCATGGCCTTGTTTCTTGCCTCTCCCGCTTCTACCTACACGACTGGAGCCATTTTGACCGCAGACGGAGGCTTTACCATTTAAATTTACAATGAACCCAACCCAAGAAATCTCTGCGGCACAACTGCAGGAACTGCTTGTTGCCTATAGGCAGTTTGTAGTACAAGAACTATTTCCTATAGACTTGAATGTGGTCAAAGGACCATTTAAGTCTTATTTGCCCACATTAATGGCCCTCCGGGAAAAGGCAAAGTCTTTAGGTCTATTTGCCCCACATTTAGCCAAGAATGAAGGTGGTCTGGGTTTGAACCTCGTGCAATTTGCCCAGGTATCTGAAATTTTGGGCCAAAGCCCGATCGGACATTACGTTTTCAACTGCAATGCTCCAGATATTGGAAACATGGAATTGCTCCACCAATTTGGTTCGGAGGAACAGAAAGAAAAGTGGCTTGGACCCCTGCAACGCGGAGAAATCCGCTCCTGCTTTGCTATGACCGAACCCCAACTTCCAGGCAGCAATCCAGTCCATATGGCTACCACAGCCACCCGGGATGGGGAAGATTATGTGATTCAAGGCCACAAATGGTTTACCACAGCCGCTGATGGGGCTCAATTCACCATCGTCATGGCTGTCACCAATCCAGATGCACCCTCACCCTACCAGAAAGCAAGCATGATCTTGCTCCCCTTGGATACGCCAGGCTACACTTTAGTTCGCAACATTTCCATCATGGGTGAAGCGGGTGAAGATTACCTTTCCCATGCTGAAGTCAAATTTGAGCAGTGCCGAGTGCCCGTGTCCAACCGAATTGGTTTGGAAGGTCAGGGATTTGCCTTGGCACAAGAACGACTGGGACCTGGCCGCATTCACCACTGCATGCGTTGGAGAGGCATCTGCGAGCGGGCATTTGATATGCTGTGCAGACGTGCCCTTTCTCGGGAACTAGAGGTAGGCAAGCCGTTGGCTGACAAGCAAACCATACAAAATTGGATCGCGGAAAGTCGAGCAGAAATCAAAGCCAGCCGACTCATGGTGCTCGACACCGCCCAGAAAATGCAAGAACATGGCGCGAAAGCCGTCAAAGAAGACATTTCAACCATCAAATTTTTTGTGGCCGATGTGCTCATGAAAGTAATTGACAGAGCCATCCAGGTCCATGGTGCACTAGGGATCACCGATGATACGCTGCTGTCTTTTTGGTACCGCCACGAACGAGGAGCACGTATTTACGATGGCCCTGACGAGGTACACAAGTCTGCCCTTGCCCGAAGTATTCTTAAAAATTACGGCAGTAAATGAATAGTACCTTAACTTTTGATTTGCTTAAGGATTATTTGGCCTCAGTACTCCACTGTGCCGCGGATAAGATCCAAGTAACCCAACTCCCAGGAGGCTATTCCAATTTGAGTTTCTTGGTAGAAGGTGCTACTGAGAAATTCATCTTAAGACGTCCTCCCTTTGGTGAAAAAATCGCCAAGGCACACGACATGGGCAGGGAATTTAGGATCCTTGAGGGATTGAAAAAGGCAGGCTACACCAAAAGTCCCCAGCCAATTCACTTTTGTGAGGAAGAATCTATTTTTGGTGCTCCCTTCTTTATCATGGAGTATCTGGAAGGTGCAATTTTGAGAAATCGAGTTCCTCAAGGAATGACCCTTGGAAAGGAAGACTTTGCTGCCTTATCCCATTCGGCGGTAGACTGCCTTCTCGAACTACATCAACTCGAACTTCAGGAATCGGGCCTTATTCACTTGGGAAAGCCAGAAGGCTACACCCAACGCCAAGTGGAAGGATGGGTAGACCGGTATTATCGAGCAAAAACCAATGAACTTCCAGAGTTGGAACAAGCAGCTTCTTGGCTGCTTGAAAATATTCCTTCCCCAGAATACCTCGCCTTCATTCACAACGACTTCAAATATGACAACTTGGTCCTGGATCCTCAGAATCCTACTCATATCAAAGGAGTTTTGGATTGGGAAATGGCGACGGTAGGCAATCCACTCATGGATTTAGGCACTAGCCTAGCTTATTGGGCGGAGGAAAACGACCCCCAGATTTTAAAACTATTCAATTTAAGTCACTTACCCGGCAACCTCAGCCGCGAAGAAATCATGGCCTATTATTTTTCCAAAGGAAAAGGCTCCAAGCAAGAAATGGTCTTTTACTATGTCTTTGGATTAGTGAAAGTAGCCGTAATTGCCCAACAAATATTCAAACGTTATTCCCAAGGCTTTTCAACAGATCCTAGATTTGCTCAACTCATCCATGTGGTGGAAGCAGCTGG
>JAXISU010000426.1:0-2337 GCA_034680425.1 Cyclobacterium sp. | reverse complement strand
CTGAGTTCTTAAGCTGCAAAAATAGCAGAAAAAGTTTGGGGGCGGGAGCCTAAAAGGAAAGAAAAAGGAGGATTGGGTAGAGACCGTGGTTTTAGTGCCCAAAACTAAAGGATCTTGGGACCCTAGCACACAAAAAAAGCCGGGGATTCCCCGGCTTTGGATAGACTAGCTATTTACGCAGTGATTTTTATCCTGCCTAAAGAATTAAGCTTTGAGGTTCAATTAAGTGGGCTGTCGACAGTGGACGGTCGACCGTTAGCAAATTTTATTTTTTAACAATCGGCAGCACAATTCTGCTTTGGAATTTCCCTCCATGGTGGATGGAGTTATTGGCTACAATCCCCTTAGTTTCGTCGTAATTGTTGCCTCCGGTATTCATATTTCGGTCAAAGCGCGGGAAGTTGGAGCTGCTCACCTCGATGCGGATGCGGTGTCCTTTTTCAAAGTAGTTGGAGGTACTCATGGGGGTCAATTGGATTTCGTAGACCTGGCCTTTTTCCATCCAGACTTCCTTCTCGTACCCGTCTCGGTAACGTACCCGTTGGATGGTTTCGTCTAGGTTGTAGGCAGTACCGTCTGGGTATACGTCTATCAGTTTGATGGTTACGTCCGTATCCTTCACGTCTGAAGAGAGGTAGAGGTAGCTTTCAATAAAACCAGAAACTTCCACACCGGCTTCCAAAGGATCTGTGGTGTACACCAAGATATCTTCACGAAGTTCCATCTCTTGCTGGTCCATGGCTCCTCCCTGCACGGCATTGCCGGTACAGCAGACATTTCCTCCATTGGAGGTCACGGGATTCATGGGATCGTAGCGGTAGTTGTCTTGAGTACTCGCTTTTGGAAGCTTCGCCACCAACTTGCCATCCCCATTTCGGGTATTTGCAGCGCCTTTGGAATCCAAGAAGAATGGTGTCATCACCGCTTCTTTGGGTGGCCAAACGTCAGAAGATTGCCATACATTTTTACCCATCGTGTAGTAGGTAACCTTGGGAAGTTTGGCGATGGTGTCATTATCTTTTCCTTTGAGCCAGCGGTCAAACCAAGCTGTGATCACTTCATCGTAGTTCCAGCGCGCATCACCCACACTTCGCTGTCCGATCATTGTATTTTCGGTGGCGCGGGTAAATGAGCAATGCAAGACTGGAGCGATGACCAAATACTGGTTGTCCCGAGCCATCTGGCTGATGGCATTCGTACGGGCGTGATTGTATAGCGCAATGTTAGGTGAGGAGGAAACATCGTACCAAGACACAAACCACATGCTCGGTGTATCAAAAGGCATGGAATCATGGTAAAGTCCCCCTTGGTACCAACGTGGATCATTTGGTTTGCGGGTGATCATTTCCTCATAGATTCCCTTCGGGCCATTTACATTTTTGATAATGTCTTGAACAGGGAGGTGAGATAAAGCTGCTTTCCAGTCTACTTTTGGGTACTCTGGAGCCATGTCGTAGAAGCGTTGCAAGCGAAGTAAATCTTCCTGGCCAATCCCCGCTTGAAGTCTCGGGGCTAGGGGATCGTGCTGGGTGCTGTACAACCAAGAGGTGAAAAGCATCTGTCCAGCACCACCTCGGTACCAGTTGCCTTGCTCCATAAACTTCCCGATTCGGCCTACTCCTGCACCATAAGCTTGGGGCACCAAGGCAGCAAGGGCAGGGTGCTGAAGGGAGGCCGCGGCCATCTGCCATTCGGCAGTGGAGGAGCATCCAAGCAAGCCAATTTTGCCATTGCTCCAAGGCTGTGCAGTCATCCAATCAAAGGCATCGTAACTATCCGTGAGAGGCAAGCCTAGGATATCCCAGTTGCCCTCAGAGAAAAATCGGCCCCGCTCGTTTTGTACGACGTAGGCATATCCTTTCTTGACCCACTCCAAGGCCGTTTGCATGGTGCGGGAATTGAGTTCCCCATTGCCGTACGTATTGAAGTTGTAAGGGGTCCGAGAAAATACGATCGGTACGGGTTGATCCCCCTTTGGACGGTAGATGTCTGTGGCGAGTCGGGTTCCATCCCGCATGGGCATCATCACTTTTTGATCGATGATGGCAACTTCGTCCAGCTGAACGAGTACGGATTTTTCTTGTGCAAATCCAGGCAGGATTGTTCCTGTGAAAAGCAGGAAGAAGAGAAGGGAAAGAATTTTTTTCATGGTCTTTTGGGTAAATGGGAGGCGTTTGGTTTGCTGATTTAAAGGCAAATGCTCCCCTAAACAGCAGGTTACTAACAAATCCATTTCTAAGTTAATGGAAAGCCAGTCTAATTTTAAGATGATGGTAGAAAAATCAGCCAACAATCTTTTTTTTTTCGTGTTAATTATGGCTTAGCTAATCCAAGAAT
>JAXISU010000425.1:0-2337 GCA_034680425.1 Cyclobacterium sp. | reverse complement strand
TGCATTACCGCAATTTGATGATTAAGAAATTGTAAGAGAAGCAAGAGCCGAGAGGCAAGAACCAAGATAATTAGACTATATCTAGGTTTTTTTTAGCCACATAGGCACATAGGGCTTTTTTCTATGTGTCTATGTGGTTTTTTTTGAAAGCAAGGCAGGTAAGATGTTTCGGGAAGTAAATTCAATTTCTAATGCGAATCCTTACTTCGACAATCAATACTCGGCGTTGGACATTCGACATTAAAAAATAGGATAGGCAAAAATAAAAAAAGCAGGCTTTCGGCCTGCTTTTTTTGTGATCCCGCTGGGATTCGAACCCAGGACCCATACATTAAAAGTGTATTGCTCTATCAGCTGAGCTACGGAATCGGTACTTTTTAAGGTTAATCGAAAAAGCACGGATGCTTTTCAAAATAAAAAGCGGAAGGTCTTTCCGCTTTTTATCGTGATCCTGTCAGGACTCGAACCTGAAACCTACTGCTTAGAAGGCAGTTGCTCTGTCCAGTTGAGCTACAGGACCTGGTGACTACTTCTAGTCAAATAAAGTCGGGGTGGCAGGATTCGAACCTACGACCTCCACATCCCAAATGTGGCGCGATACCGGGCTACGCTACACCCCGAAACTTTCTTTAACTCCTTGCGAGTTAATTTTGTGATCCCGCTGGGATTCGAACCCAGGACCCATACATTAAAAGTGTATTGCTCTACCAGCTGAGCTACGGAATCGGTACTTAATTTCGGTTAATTGAACTTGCTTTTTGAAACTTCAATGCCGTAATTGGACTGCAAATTTAAGACTCTGAATTCTAAATGCCAAGAATCAAATCCATCTTTCTCATAAAAGTTTCCATATTTTTTGGATTCCTCATGCAAAGCATTCATTGTCAGGCGGATGTGCCAAGGTTAATGATTGCAGATTCTTTGTTCAACCAGAGAAGCTACAAGGAAGCCATGGAGATTTACGAGGTAAATTTCGAATCTGGGATCTATTCCCCTTCCATGCTCCTCAAAATGTCCTTCATTGCGGAAGGCATTGGGGATAGCGAACGAGCTACGCTCTACCTCAGTAAATATTACGATTTGAGCCCCAACCCACAGACCATCTCCAAAATCAAAACACTCACCGGTCAAGCTGAATTGGCCGGCTATGAGGTAAGTGATGGGATGCGTTTTGTTCTTTTTCTGGTGGAATACAAGGAGATTCTCGTGGGAGGTCTCACCTTGTTCTTGATCATGTCCTTGATCGTACTTTGGTCACAAGGAAAAAAATTGAAGGAGGGCAGATTTTATGGTCCCTCGATACTATTGCTAGCGCTAATTTTTGCCACAAATAACTTTCTAAATGGTCCCTCTACTGGATTGGTCACCTCAAGCCCTACGCTTATCCGCTCTGAGCCTTCAGCAGGAGGCGATTTTGTGGAGTTGGTGGAGCCAGGACACCGTGTGACCATCAAATCCTCACAAGATATCTGGTACGAAATCGAATGGAAGGAACAGACTGCCTACATCAAGAAAGAGGATGTAACAAGATTGTGAGGGAGAATTGTACAATGTACCAATTACGAAGTACAAAGTAGGGATCCGCATAAAGAACATAATCCTACCTTCCGTAAGGAAGATGCTTGATGCTTTTTTAATGTCGAATGTCCAACTCTGAGTGGTGAATGCCGAAGTAGGGCATCGCATTGAAAATTGAATTTACTTCCCGAAACGTCTTACCTGCCTTGCTCTCAAAAAAAACCACATAGACACATAGAAAATAAATCCCTATGTGCCTATGTGGTCAAAAATAAAAACCTAGATGTAGTCTTGGTTCTTGCCTCTTGGTTCTTGCCTCTCGGCTCTTGCTTCTCTTACAATTTCTTAATCATCAAATTACGGTAATGCACCACATCGCCGTGGTCCTGAAGGGAAATTTTCCCCTTTTTATACTTACCGAAGCCTGGCATGCTTTTGAACTTGCTCTTCGCGATTAGCGCTTCCCACTCTGGCGTAAATAGCTGCGTAGAGACGATATTCACTCCGTTCAAAAAGAAATCCAACTTGCCTTTGTTGATGCGAATCTCAGCCTGATTCCACTCCCCTGCCGGCTTCACAGTCTCCTGGCTGCTGACGATCAAATCGTACAAATCCCCAGCTCTGTGGCTGATGATCTTTGCATCTGGGTGACCTGCATTATCCAAGACCTGCATCTCAGGGCCAGTTTGCCAAGGGTAAGGATATTCTTTAGCCTCATGCACTAGAAAAATCACCCCACTATTTCCGTTGGGAGCGATCTTCCACTCGTACTTGAAATGAAAATTTTCAAACTCCTCCGCAGTGACGATGTCCCCTGCA
>JAXISU010000424.1:0-2338 GCA_034680425.1 Cyclobacterium sp. | reverse complement strand
CATTTTCCACCACCTCCAAGTCGTCCTCGGTCAAGAGAAAATCGCCCCCAATGCCTCTATTGGCTTGGGCCTTGCGCAGGGAATCGGTTAGCGCGATTTGATCCAAGTTATCGCCAAACTCATAAGCCCGTCGCTCCGAACCTTGCTCCTCACCAGGACCAGAAATTTGGGTACGGTGCTGTCCTGATTTGCTTTTTTTCAGCTTGCCGAAAATTTCTTCTAGAGCGCTTTTTCGGATGGTTTGCTCTGCCTTACCGGTGATTTCAAATTTGCCTTGCTGATTTTCCTCGCTGAGGTATCCTTTGGACTTGAGGTCTTCAATGAAGTTGCCGATGCCATAGTCTGGGCTGGTGAGCTGGTAGCGCTTGTCTAGGTTGGTCAACCAGCTCAAGGCTTCGGAGACATCCCCTCCGGTCATGGTGACGAGCTGCAGAAAAATGTCCAATAGGCTTTCAAACCGATTTTTTTCGGGATCGAGCGTGGGGATGAATTTAGTAAAGCGAAACCCTTTCATGGACTGGAATTAGGTAAACAAGATTCCCAAAAATAGGGATGACCGGTACCTGCGTTAGTACAACACGCAATTAGGGCAAGGAGTTTTGGAGTTCAAAAAAAATTAAGCAAAAAACAGGAGAGATCTTCCTTCAAGCCACTCGGAAACCTTTCTGTATTCGATTTTGAGGACAGGAAGTTTAGATACAATCTATCCTATCCTTAGGAATCACTAACAAGAAAAGGTGAAATCTCCCTATTTTCGGGGAATGATGACTGCTTCCGACCGGCATGCCCAACTACTCAAATCCACAGCCAAGCGCTTGGGCTTTGATTTCTGTGGAATTGCCAAAGCAGATTTTTTGGCTGAGGAAGCACCCAAACTAGAAGAATGGCTGCGCCGCGATTACCAAGGCCGAATGGGTTACCTCGCCAATCATTTTGATAAGCGACTCGATCCCCGAAAGTTGGTGGAAGGTGCTAAGACGGTCGTTTCCTTGGTGTACAATTATTTCCCAGAACGAGCACTTCCACAAGGAACTGAAGACATAAAGTTGGCCAAGTATGCCTATGGGAAGGATTACCATGACGTGATCCAGGAAAAGCTTCGAGAGTTTTTGACCTGCCTTCGCGACGAGATTGGGGAGATCGATGGGAGAAGTTTTGTGGATTCCGCCCCGATAATGGAGCGGCAATGGGCACAGCGGGCAGGTTTGGGCTGGATCGGCAAAAATAGCCTCCTCCTCAACCGGTCCATGGGAAGTTTCTTCTTTTTGGCCGAGTTGGTGATCGATCTGGAAGCGACCCCGGACCTTCCCTTAGCCAAGGATTATTGCGGGACCTGCACTGCCTGCATGGACGCCTGCCCCACGGATGCCATTGTCGCCCCGGGAGTAGTAGACGGTTCCCGCTGCATTTCCTACCTCACGATCGAACTAAAAGATGCGATTCCTACCTCCTTTGCAGGGAAGATGGACAATTGGGTGTTTGGCTGTGATGTCTGTCAGGACGTCTGTCCATGGAACCGATTTTCAAAGCCGCATCAAGAGCCTGCCTTCAGCCCTTCTTCGGACTTGGAAGCCTTGGCAGCACAAGATTGGAAAGAGCTGACCGAAGAAACATTCAAACGAGTTTTTACTGGTTCTGCCGTCACCCGCACCAAGTTGAAAGGCATCACCCGCAACCTTGAATTTATTGCACAGGAAAAACCTACCGACTAAGGAACTGGCAAATACCGGATACCTAACGAACGTATTTTCTCCGTACTTGGTCCATGGGCCTACTTGCTCTGCTTTCAAGGCTTGTCTGTAAATGAAATTGCAGGTTTCTTCGTTCAGGAGTGAAAAAATGCAGTTTTTCAACACAATTTCCCAACCTTCTCTCCCCGATTTGAGTTTCAATTGTACTATATTTGCGGCATGAATAAGAACGTTTTATTACTGATTTTAGATGGTTGGGGTCTTGCTACCAATCCTGCAGTATCCGCCATCGACAAGGCTACCACTCCTTTTATAGACAGCTTATTCAAGACGTATCCACACGCCAAGTTGGAGGCCTCAGGCCTTGCAGTAGGCCTTCCGGAAGGTCAAATGGGCAACTCGGAAGTGGGGCACATGAACATTGGTGCGGGAAGGGTAGTCTACCAGGATTTGGTAAAAATCAATTTGGCAGTACAGCAAGGGGAATTATTGACCCATCCTGTCTTGAGCGCAGCGTTTGAGCGGGCCAAAGTAGGAAAGAAAAAAGTGCATTTTTTAGGATTGGTATCCGATGGGGGTGTGCACGCACACATCGAGCACCTCAAGGGGCTGTGTGATGCAGCCAAGCACCATGGGATGGAAGACGT
>JAXISU010000423.1:0-2340 GCA_034680425.1 Cyclobacterium sp. | reverse complement strand
GGTTGTCATACCAATTATAGGAGTCTTGAAATTTTAAATACGAAGTACGAGATACGAAATACGGAATTCCATCAAAGGCAGCCTTATTTCGTAAAATTCAATCGGAGGGTCTTCACAATCGATTATTTCTACATTAAAACAACGCGTTAAACTCCGAATGTCTAATGAAGAATAATGAACGAAGAAGAAACAGAACTGAAACTATGACCTAATTTTATTAATCAAGCTTCAACACCGCCATAAACGCCTCCTGCGGGATCTCTACATTCCCAACCTGGCGCATGCGCTTCTTCCCTTTTTTTTGCTTTTCTAAGAGTTTACGCTTACGCGAAATATCACCTCCGTAGCACTTGGCCAACACGTTTTTACGCAAGGCCTTGACCGTTTCACGGGCAATGATTTTCTGTCCAATGGCCGCCTGAATGGCGATTTCAAACATTTGTCTTGGTACCAACTCCTTCAACTTATCACAAAGTCGCTTGCCCCAATCGTAGGCTTTATCCCGGTGTACAATCGCAGAAAGTGCATCTACAGGCTCTCCATTGAGCATGATATCCAAGCGCACCATGTGCGACTCTTGGAAACCTTTCAATTCGTAATCTAGGGAAGCGTAGCCTCTGGAAATGGTCTTCAAACGATCAAAAAAGTCGAATACAATTTCTGCAAGCGGCATGTCAAACTGCAACTCCACCCGATCGGAAGTCAAATACACCTGGTTTTTGATCTGACCCCGTTTGTCCATGCAAAGGGAAATCACAGGACCTACATATTCCGCAGCAGTGATGATGGATGCTTTTACAAATGGCTCTTCAATATGTTTGAATCGGGTAGGATCAGGCATATCGGAAGGTGCATTGACCACTTGGTACTCGTCGTTGGTCATGAGGGCTTTAAACTGCACCGAAGGTACCGTCGTGATGACTGTCATGTCAAATTCACGTTCCAGACGCTCCTGAACAATCTCCATGTGAAGCATTCCCAAAAATCCACATCGGAATCCAAAGCCCAAGGCGGCAGAAGTTTCAGGCTCCCATACCAAAGAAGCGTCATTGAGTTGCAACTTTTCCATGGAGGCGCGAAGCTCCTCAAATTCGGTCGTGTCTACAGGATAAATACCAGCAAAAACCATGGGTTTCACATTTTCAAATCCTTTGATGGCTTCTGCACAAGGGTTTTTGACGTGAGTCACTGTATCCCCTACTGCCACTTCTTTGGCCACTTTGATACCGGAAATCAGGTAGCCCACGTTGCCCGCACTCATGGTCTGCTGTGGGATCTGGTTGACACCCAAAATCCCTATCTCGTCGGCAAAATACTCCTTGCCCGAATTGACAAATTTAATCTTGTCTCCTTTTTTCAGGGTACCGTTAAAAATTCGAAAAATTACCTCCACGCCACGGAAGGAGTTGAACTGAGAGTCGAAAATCATGGCCTGAAGTGGGGCCTCTGGATCCCCTTTGGGCGGCGGGATGTTTTCAATCACCTTGGCCAAAATATCCTCGATCCCGATTCCTTCCTTGCCTGAAGCCAACACGATGTCCTCACGCTTACAGCCCAAAAGGTCAATCACCTCATCGGCCACCACCTCTGGATCTGCTCCAGGAAGGTCAATTTTATTTAAAACCGGAATAATTTCTAAGTCATGACCTAAGGCCAAATAGAGGTTAGAAATCGTCTGCGCTTCTACACCTTGGGATGCATCGACGATCAACAAAGCCCCTTCACAGGCTGCAATGGAACGCGATACTTCGTAGGAAAAATCCACGTGTCCTGGAGTATCAATCAAGTTGAGGATATACTCCTCCCCCTTGTAGTTGTACTTCATCTGGATCGCGTGAGACTTGATCGTGATGCCACGCTCGCGCTCCAGGTCCATGTCGTCCAACAATTGATTTTGCATCTCTCGGTCAGAAACCGTGTTGGTCGTCTGCAACAACCTGTCTGCTAAAGTACTCTTCCCATGATCGATGTGGGCGATGATACAGAAATTCCGAATGTTTTTCATAAGCTTACGTGTGGCAAAAGTAGGAAAAAAGTAGCGTTCTCAGCTAGTATTCCCCAGAAATAGACAAGGAATTCCACTCACTTTTCGGAGTCCTCCTACCTAACAGAAAAAAGCGAATTTCACCTGGAATTGTTTGGTGAAAAACCAGATTTTAACTCTGCTCAACAGTTCAAATTAAGCCTGGATGAACCTTTCCGAAGACTTTTACCCGTTTTTCTGGGAGCAGGATCTATTCTATTTTACTTTTGCAGACCAAAGAATGACTACATGAAAGCCATCGCCGACCGAAAAAAAGCACAGAATATTGGGGAATACCTGATCTACATGTACCAAAT
>JAXISU010000422.1:0-2353 GCA_034680425.1 Cyclobacterium sp. | reverse complement strand
CTTCTAAACTTATTTTTTAACCAGATTGAAGGTATAGTTTCCAGATAGTGAGGAAGTTCCATCCACTCTAGCACCAGGAGCTGGAATGCGAAACTCCAACCTCAAAGTAGTGCCTGTTTGTGTAAAAGAAATCTCGCGTGTAGCTGCAGGCTTTGTGCCAGTTAAGATAAACTTGTCAAAGTTAGTTCCTGCAAAACTCCAGGTGCCATTGGCGTCAAATAACTCACCCGCATTTTTTGTGGAATAGGTTTTTGCGGTTCCTGCATTGAGAAAAAGCTCATAAGTTGCATAAGTACTCGTCACAGTCTGTCCGTCCCGAGTTACAGATCCTCCACCAGCCACGGTCCACTGCGCAGTACCTGTTCCAGTAAGGGCCTCCGTAGCGATTTGCTCAGGGGTTTTCTGGGTGACTGGCTTTTCCTTTTCCTTACAGGAAACTACTAAGCTAAAAATTAGTGCAAAAGCAACAAGTGGCAAAAATCGGGAATTCATTGAATTTTATTTTTCGGATTAAGAAAGGACAAGAATACGCTGCAATTTCCTTATTTAAGGTCCTCTAGGTTAATTTTTTTTTCACAAAACTCGTATTCGCGAGGTTCGTTGGAGCAAATCACCAAAATTCTATCCTGTGCATACTGCTGTACCAATTCCAAATACCAGCTTACCCCTTGCTTATCCAAGTTGGTGGTAGGTTCATCTAAAAAGAGTAGGGGAACATCAGAAAAAATGGCTAAGGCAAGTTTGACACGTTGCTTCATGCCAGAAGAAAACTGGGAAATGGATTTGGATTGGTGTTTCTCTAAACCTAAAATCGCTAAAATCTCCTGGGTTGTCAGTTGATTGAGCGGCTTTTTGAATTGAAAATGAAAGGCAAGCGCCTCACTCAATGTAAATTCTTCGGGTAATTCCAGGTAGGGGGTGGCGATGGCTAGGGATCGAAACCAGGACTCTTCAGCAAGTTTGTCAGTTCCTTGCCGGTACTCGATGCTCCCTTGAGTCAATGGAATGGCTCCTGAAAGGCATTTTAGCAAGGTAGATTTTCCCGATCCATTACCTCCTGTAATGGCAAGTGCATCACCTGCCGAAAGTTCCAAGTTAAGATTTTTAAAAATCCATTCGCGGTGAAATCGCTTGGATGCCTTTTCTACCTGGAGAGTAAACATGTTAGTTGATGTAGCCTTTCATAACCCCACGCTCGGAGGAACGAATAAAATTCAAAATTTCATCACGTTCTTTAGTGGCAGGAAGGTTGATTTCAATCTCTTCCAAGGCTCGGCTATTGTTGAGGCTATTTAAGAATAGGTAGCGGTATACTTCTTGGATATGCGCAATGGTCTCGCTTGAAAATCCTCTTCTACGCAATCCTAGGGAATTTACACCCGCATAGGTGAGTGGTTCACGTGCAGCCTTGGTAAAGGGAGGAACGTCTTTTCTTACCAAAGAACCACCCGAAATCATGGCATGCATGCCAACTTTTACAAATTGGTGGATGGCACTGGAGCCTCCGATGATCGCCCAATCTTCGATGACCACGTGGCCTGCGATTTGAACTGAGTTTGCCACAATTACATGACTTCCAATGACACAATCATGCGCTACGTGCACATAAGCCATGAGTAAGCAATTACTTCCCACTACAGTAGTTTGCTTGTCTACGGTACCACGAGAAATCGTCACACACTCGCGAATAGTGGTGTTGTCTCCGATGACTACCGTAGATTCCTCTCCTTGAAATTTGAGATCCTGCGGAATTCCCGCAATGACAGCTCCTGGAAAAATCTTACAGTTTTTACCAATTCGGGCACCTGGATAAATGGTTACGTTGGAACCGATCCAGGTATTGTCGCCAATGATCACATCTTCATGGATCATGGTGAATGGATCAACATGTACACCTGAGCCTAAGGTTGCACCAGGATGGATGGAAGACATTGGGCTTATCATATTTCTTTTCGGGTAATGCTAGCGGTCATAATTGCTTCGCATACGAGTGTATTGCCCACGTATGCCTCTCCCTTCATTTTTGCGATTCCTCGTCTGATAGGAGCAAGGAGCTCACATTTGAATATAATGGTATCGCCTGGCAAGACCATTTTTCTAAACTTGCAACTTTCTATTCCTAGGAAATAAGTCCAGTAATTTTCGGGATCCTCAACTGAGCTGAGCACCAATATTCCTCCAGTCTGTGCCATGGCTTCTACTTGCATCACCCCTGGCATCACTGGGTTCCCTGGGAAATGCCCCATAAAAAAGGGTTCATTCATGGTTACATTTTTTACCCCTGCTACCACGTTGTCATCCAAGTAGATGATTTTATCAATTAATTGAAAAGGGTAGCGGTGAGGCAAAATAT
>JAXISU010000421.1:0-2357 GCA_034680425.1 Cyclobacterium sp. | reverse complement strand
TGGAACTCCAAAAAGCATTGCAATCCAACTTATCCGAGTCAACCTTTCAATCCTACATGGACCTCGATCCCAAAGAATTTGAGAAACTAGTAGAAGAGGCTATTTTGGCAGATTGCCCGTCGGAGGCGATTGGTGAACAGTTGAAGGAAATTCAACGGGTAGAAGCAGGAAGAAAAATGGTAGCTGCGAAATCGGAATTAAGTGATGCTGAACTAATCACCCTCATCGAAGAGGTGAAAAATAGATACAAGGTTCGGAAATCAGCTTTGTGTTGGTAAGACTAGATGATCTCTGAATTAGTAGTGCATTACCTAGGCTCTAAAGCACCGAACTCGGCCAAGGAACAACCGTCAAGTTGATTTTTAATGGGTAGAGAATTATAAGACAACACGAATTTCCACTCGAAAAAACTTTTCTTTACAAGAACCCAACCCTACCTACACTAGCTTCGTAAAACTCATTGTTGAAGAATAATATACTTATTTATAGATTAATTTAACCTATTTTTATACAAACTAAAACAAAATCACCATGAACAAAATCCCTGTCCTTTTGATTGCTCTCTTTTTGATGACGGGCTGTGCCACTATTTTTACAGGCACCAAAGATCGCATAGCCTTTACCTCTACCCCTTCTGGGGCTACGATTTACAAGGATGGCGTAGAAATCTGCACCACCCCCTGCAATTACCGGGTCAAACGAAGTGTGAACGATACGGAGTTGGAATTTAAGTTGGACGGCTACGAAACCCGCATGATTACCTTGGACAAGGAATTCAACCTAGTTAGTATCATCAATTTCGGCAACTTGTTTGGCTGGGGTATCGATGTCCTTTCCGGATCAGTGATGAAGTACGATCGGAAAGCTTATGACCTCAAGCTCACCAAGGAGACGTCTGCTTCGCTAGTACAACCTACCCGTATCGACATTGATACGAAGAGCAATACGGTCACGCTGACCGTCCAAGAGTAAACAACCGGGCTGCTTCATAGGAAGCAGCCTTTTTTATTTTTTCAATACAATTTTTTCCCCTTCAGTTGCAACTTCAAAGCCTAGCTTTTTAACTGCATCCCGCTCAGGGCCTTCCAAAATCAGGGGATTGGTATGGTTGAAGTGGATAAACTTGATTTTACGTTTCTCAGCAGCTGGAAGCGGGGAAAAAAGCTCGATGGTTTCTGCAACAAAGGGATGTGGGATCTCACTCATGTTTCGGTTTGGAAGTTCCCCTTCCTGATAGAAAGTAGCATCCAACAAGGCCAGATCCACTTGTGCGACTTCGGCTCGAATGTCCTTGTCCCAAAGCGGCCACTTGTCAATGTCTGGGATAAAAAGGAGGCTCTTTTCGCTGGTCTCGACCCGAAATCCTACCGTCTCCGAAAACTCATCCCGATGCGGAACCTTCAAAGGAGTGACCCGAAGATTGGAGGTTAGTTGAATGGGTTGATCTTGCTCCATCAAGATTAGCTTAATATTTCCCAATGCCAGCAATTGACTCCAGGGAGCATTTTTTTCCAAGAATTCCTTCATTCTCGGCATCACGTAGACCGGCATGCCTTTGGCTCCCATGGCCTCCCGACCAAGCTGGAGCAAACCGGCATAATGTCCCATGTGAGCATGCGTTAGAAATATACCCGAGAGGTTGGTAGACCCTGAAACTTGTTGGAGTTGCTGGAGTTGAGCGGTAAAGTCCGGAGTAGCTTCAAACAACCAGTTTTGTCCACTGGCTTGATCCGTAAGTCCCAAACTCACCACATGTCGCTTTTCTTCCTCCCCTCTCCAGTGGCGTAAGCAATGCTCCTCGGTACAACCTGCTTGCGGATAGCCTCCATCCTGGGCGATGCCCAGCACGGTGATGTATTGGCTGGATTGGGTTGCTGCGTCTTGTGCTTGCGCAAAGCTAATTCTAGGAATCAGCAAAAGGGTAAAGCAGAACCAAAATGCACGAATAGGCATAGTCAAGAAGTGTAGGTCAAGTAAAGGAATTGAAGATATTTCGGAGTTACAGGCTGTTCCCTATTCCGATCCACGCTTAATCGTAAGAGCGATTTGACCTGCATGGTAAGAGTTGTGGTAGAGGATATGCGAAAACAACCTAGCCTTGGATACCGTCCCAAAAAAGGGAGTTTCTACAGTCTCGAACCATCCTTCGGCAGGAGTCGAAGTGATGATCTGCTCCAGCAAGGCATAGCCTTTTTGTAGCAGTTCCCGGCTTGTGCTGAGGTCCTTGCCTTGTCCGGTGTCTTGCTTGCCCATCGTGGTATTCGTTGCTTCTGTTGGGATGCCAAAAAAATACCCAAATAGTAACATCGTCTCCCCTACATGCCGAACGATAAATCCTACGGAGGCAGCGCTTTCAT
>JAXISU010000420.1:0-2362 GCA_034680425.1 Cyclobacterium sp. | reverse complement strand
TAAACATGTTTTCCCGTTTAGGTGGATAGCCTTAAAGCCAAATGGCTTGTTTTTGTGCTCAACTACCTCAGATTTGGTATCTTGGGAACGCTTCTGGGTATTTCAAGTGAACAACTTATGTTTCGAATCTCCTTTTCATCTTATTTTTTCCTGTTTGCAATTGCATTTTTAGGGTCCGAGGTTGGGATGGCTCAGGATCGTTACGCCGTTTTTTTCAAATACAAGCCCCAGCAGGAATTTTCCTTAGCCAATCCAAGCAAGTTTTTAACGAGTAAAGCCATACAGCGAAGGGAACGGGAGAAGACTTCTGTAGACAGTTTGGATTTACCTGTTACTTCTTCCTATGTGCAGGGATTGCGAACTCACAGCCAGGAGATCTTGTATGTAAGTAAATGGCTCAATGCTGCCGTAGTGGTAGCCGATTCCACTGGAAAAAAGGGAATGGAAGCCTTACCTTATGTGCAAAAGGTGCAATGGATAGCAAAAGGCTTTATATCCCGAACAGGAACTCGGCTCAATCAAGAAGGTCTTCCTAAATCAAAAAAATGGGCAGTTGAAGAAAGTTACCGAGAAGCAGCAGCCTATGATTTCCAAAATCAATTGTTAGGAATCCCGGATATGCACAAGGCTGGGTTTACCGGAAAAGGGGTGACTGTAGCGATCTTCGATTCTGGATTTCCAGGGTTGGATAAAGCTTCTGCTTTTTCGCATCTATTCACCAATAAACAAGTGCTCGGTCAACTGAATGTCGTCCGGCCATGGATCAAGGAAGTATTTCGAGACAATGAGCATGGAACTCAGGTAGCTTCGTTGATTGTAGCCAATCAAGCGGAAACTTTGGTTTCTGGCGCGCATCAAGCGCAGGTGATCTTTGCCATCACTGAGGATGTGGCTACGGAGTACCCAGTGGAAGAACTCAACTGGGTGCGGGCAGCTGAATATGCCGATAGTTTGGGAGTTGATATCATCAATAGTTCTTTGGGTTACTTGGATTTTGATGAGCCCAAATTGACCTATACCACAGCCCAATTGGATGGAAAAACCACCTATGTGTCCCGTGGAGCGAGCCTTGCCGCGAAGCGAGGAATCTTGATTGTGAATAGTGTGGGTAATTATGGATCAGCAGGAAGCAGCAGTTTGGTAGCACCTGCAGACGCAGCAGGAATTCTTGCTGTAGGATCGGTAACTGCCAGTTCTACAGTTTCTACATTTAGTTCGCGTGGTCCCACTGCGGATGGTCGAATCAAGCCAGAGGTAGTGGCCTTTGGACAAAGCCCAGTACTGATTCGAGCATCAGGGCAAGTTTCTGCGGCGGCGGGTACTTCCTTTTCTTCTCCCCAAATTGCTGCCCTTGCTGCAGGGTTGTGGGAAGCAAAGCCAACTTGGACCAAAGATGAATTGCTCACCAATCTTATCAAAAGTGGAACGCAGTATGCCACCCCTGACCAGAACCTGGGCTATGGAATTCCTAATTTCCGTGGGGCTTTTTATGGAGCACTTTTGGGAATCAATGAAGAAGAGGAGTTAGGTTGGACCGTATATCCAAATCCCGTCACCGATGAGCAAGTATACATTCGCTTTGGACAGGAATTGAGCTTCCAAATCCAGTTATTTGATAGTTCAGGCAGGCCAGTTTTGGAAAAAATGCTGCAGCGTAATTCTACCAAAGACCCGTATTTCCTTACTTTGAACCAACTGCCTTCTGGTTTGTATTTTATGCAATTGATGGATGGCAAAGAAATTGCTTATCAAAAACTAATTAAGCAGTAACTTTTGTCCAAACAGGAGATATCCCTTGATTTGTAACTTATTCTATCGAAGATGAGCCCTCAACTTTCCCCATCCATTCTTGCCGCTGATTTTGCCAACCTTCAAAAAGAGGTAGAAATGCTCAATGCCTCCGCTGCGGATTACATCCATGTGGACGTGATGGACGGGATTTTTGTACCCAATATTTCTTTTGGTATTCCTGTCACCGAAGCAATTCACCGCCATGCTACCAAGCCTCTGGATGTACACTTGATGATCGTGAATCCTGAGTTGTATCTGGAAGCCTTTGTGAAAGCGGGAGCGTCTATTTTAACAGTTCATGTGGAGGCTTGTACGCATTTGCACCGCACCTTGCAGGAAATCAAGCGCTTGGGTGCACGGGCAGGAGTCGCTTTGAATCCACATACGCCGATTGAATCGTTGAGTGAAGTATTGGAAGAGGTGGACTTGGTCTGTGTGATGTCGGTTAATCCAGGCTTTGGAGGTCAAAAATTCATCGAACACAGCTATTCCAAAGTGGCCAACTTGAAGGAAATGATTCTTAAAAAAGGAAGTAATGCCCAAATCGAAGTTGATGGGGGAGTTACGGATC
>JAXISU010000419.1:0-2367 GCA_034680425.1 Cyclobacterium sp. | reverse complement strand
GGGTCCTTTGCGCTTTGGCGGAAGCCCAATTCTTCCCAGCTGGCATACATTCAAGATTTTAGCCAAAGTCCACGGCGCGTTTCCCTGCAACTCGAGGATCTTCCGGGTGGATTTATCGTTCACCCTTTTGCCGACCAAGAAGACAAAAAAGCATTTTTTATTCAAGGCGATCGTTACGAGAAACTTTCTCTTGACAGCCCACTGAATCAAGAAGACTTGCCCCAATGGATGCAGGCAAGTCGTGATTCCCTGCCCACTGCGGAACTCAAAAAACAAATTGCTACCCTTTTGGGTAAGCTTCCGCTCCAATCCAATCCTGGGGCTAGTCACGAAAAGGCGCATTTCCTTCACTTGGTAGCCAAAGGCATACAGGCAATTGAAGCAGGCACTTTGGAAAAGATTGTGGCTGCCCGTACCAAGATGATTCCTCTCCCAACTGAATTTGATTTGGGCAAAACCTTGGCCAAGCTCCTTTCCAGCTACCCGCATTCCTTTGTCAACTTTTTTCACCTCCCAGGCATAGGCACTTGGATGGGCGCGAGTCCAGAAGTGCTGATAGAAACCAAGGGAGACTACTTCTACACCATGTCACTTGCGGGCACGCAGCCAGCACAGGGGGACAATCCCCTGAAATCTGCTGCCTGGACTCAAAAAGAAATTGAAGAGCAGGCATTAGTCAGTCGCTACATTGTGGACTGCTTCAAAACGATCCGATTGCGGGAATACGAAGAGCATGGCCCCAAAACTGTGCTTGCCGGCAACCTGCTTCACCTGCGTTCCGACTTCCGCGTGAATACCCAAACTACAGGATTTTCCAACTTAGGAAGCGTCATGCTTGGACTCCTCCACCCTACCTCGGCCGTTTGTGGAATGCCTCGGAAAGAGGCCTTAGCTTTCTTGAACACCGAAGAAGGATGGGATCGAAATTTCTATGCAGGATTTTTAGGGCCTGTGGGCATCGAGCAAGAAACCTCCATTTACGTGAATCTCCGGACGGCAAGTCTTGGTAAGGAGCATGCCCTACTCTATGCTGGCGCGGGAGTGACTGAGGATTCGGTACCCGAAAAAGAATGGGAGGAAACCGAACTGAAATGCCAAATCATCGGTAAGTTTATCCAAAATCCAGACGCTTGATCCTCCAACCCATACTCGATTTAGTGGCCATTTGTGCCGCACAGGGCATTCGACAGGTTATTCTGTCTCCAGGATCTCGCTGTGCTCCATTGACCTTGGCCTTTGCTCGGCATCCGGACATGGAAGTGCGGACCATCGCAGACGAACGGTCCGCCGCATTTATTGCCTTGGGCATGGCCCAGCAACTGAAGGAGCCCGTAGTCCTAGTCTGCACCTCTGGATCTGCAGCACTAAACTATTTTCCTGCAATCGCAGAAGCCTTTTTTCAGCAAATCCCCCTACTCGTGCTCACCGCAGACCGGCCTCCGGAATGGGTGGACCAATGGGATGGGCAAACGATCTTTCAAGAGGAAGTCTATGGAAAGCATGTGAAAAAAAGTTTCCGCTTTCCGGATACATTTGCTCACCCAGATCAGGTGCGGCATGCTCACCGAATCAGCAACGAGGCTATCCTACTCAGCAGGCAGTTTCCTGCTGGACCCGTACACCTCAACATTCCTTTGCGGGAACCTTTTTATCCTGAGGAGGGAGAAACCTTTCAATTCCCGAAGCACCCTCCCGTAGTTAGCCTGGAATCTTCAGATGCACGGGTAAGCGATGGGGCACTGGAGAAGTTGAAATCTGAACTAGCCAATTTCCGACGCATCCTGCTCGTTCCTGGGCAACAAGCCTCTAATCCTGCCTTACTTGCAGTTATCGAACACTTGGCGCAAAATCAGCAGGTCATCGTTGTGGCGGATAGCTTATCCAACTTGCAAGGAAAGGGCACCATTACCTTGCATGACCATTGGTTGGGACGGGAAGAACTTCATGCCGCGCTAGCACCAGACCTGGTGATCAGTTTTGGCAAATCCATTATTTCCAAGTCCCTCAAGCTCTTCCTTCGCAAGCAAGACATACAACATTGGCATATTCAGCCCGATGGGCAGGCCAAGGATACCTATGCAGGGCTTACACGGATCTTTGGGTCCGAGCCTTTGGCATTTTTGACTTGGCTGACCACGCATATTCCTTCATTACAATCCGATTTTGCGCAGCGTTGGCAACTGCTGGAAGAGCAAGTAGCGACTATCCTCCCTAAAGCCTTGAAGGAGGTTGAGTTTGGGGAATATCCGGCAGTGAAACAGGTCTTGGATGCCTTACCAGCAAACGGGCAATTGCATGTAGCCAATTCCATGGCGATTCGGTACGTGAATTTTTTGGGTAGACGAACACAAGAAATTTGCTGCAATC
>JAXISU010000418.1:0-2372 GCA_034680425.1 Cyclobacterium sp. | reverse complement strand
GCTCCAAATAAGATCCGTACTTCGTTTCGTCGTAGTAAAACTTCTCCAATTCAGGACGGAAACGATTCATGATGTCTCGGTTCAAATAAATCGGTGGCGCATCCTCCTTGGTAATCATGGGCTTGTAGGTTTCCTCCTTGGTTTGCACATTCTTGAAGTAATCCCAAGCTTGGGTCACCAACTCGGGCTGCAATAGAAAATCTAAAATGGTCATCGCCTCCGCCTTTGCGCCAGCGGTCACCCCTTTGTGTGCAATCGGAGTGGCCATGGCAATGGCATTGCTCCAGTGGTGCCCCGGAAGGCCAGGGATATTGGAAGGGAAACGTAAGGTCACGGTAGGCACTACCCATGACACATCGCCAATGTCATCCGATCCTCCAGAAATGGGCTCCTTCACCGGTAATCCCAACTCGTCCAACTTCGTTGGCATTCCCTCTTCCTTAACCCCAAGTTCACGCTGAACTGCATTGGCCAGGGCAAGGTCATTTTCATCCCAGGCAGGCAAGCCCACCTTTTGGATGTTTTGGTACATCTTTTCCGCAATCACCTTGTTGAAGTGACGAGGCCAGGCGGTACCTAAAACCTTCGAAGTCATCGTTGTACCCGTCATCAAGGCAGCACCCTTTGCGATGTCATTGGCCTGCGCATACATCTCCATGATGCCCGTATAATTTACGTCTCGGAAATAATACCAGATGGACGCTTTGGAAGGAACTACATTGGGCTGATCTCCTCCATCTGTAATCACAGAGTGTGATCTTTTGAGCGGATGCAGGTGCTCACGCTTGTAATTCCAACCGATATTCATCAATTCCGTAGCATCTGCAGCACTTTTTCCTCTCCAAGGAGCTCCAGCCGAATGCGCTGCATCTCCTGAAAAAGTGTATTCTACAGAGATTAAGCCTGTTCCTGAGGATTGACCCCAACTCACGCCAAGGTTATTGGCCACGTGGGTAAAAATGCATAGGTCTACGCCGTCAAACTTACCGTCACGGGCAAACCAAGCCTTGGCAGCCACCAGCTCCTCGGCGATGCCTGGCCAAAGGATAAGCGTGCCACCAATCTGCTCCCGCTCCATGATTTGCTTTACCGCAAGTGCTGCAGTGATATTGAGTGGAATACCTGCATTGTGACCCTCACCGTGTCCTGGGGCCCCTTCTACCATGGGTTTGTGAAATGCCACGCCTGGATATTGAGAGGCTTTAGGGATATTGTCCACGTCAGAACCTAGTGCAATCACAGGACCTGGGCCATTGGACCAGGTGGCAAACCAGGCCGTAGGAATTCCAGAAATTCCCCGCTCAATGGTAAAGCCTTGCTTTTCCAAAATTCCTGTCAAGTACTTCGAAGATTCTATCTCCTGAAATCCCAGTTCCGCAAAACTAAACACCTTGTCCACCATCACCTGGCTTTGCTTGTGGTTGGCTTGAACTACTTGGGCTACCTCAGTTTTGAGGGCTTCAATTTGTTTGGGAGTAAATTTCTTTTGTGCAACAGTCAAAAAGGAAACTCCCAGCAGGAGTGCGAGTGTACTTAGGATTTTTGGTGTCATGTGAAGCCTAGTTTGAAACTTTAAACTACAAAAAAGGAAGCCTTCTTTCCAAAAAAAATGACCAATGGTAACCCAAAGGATTCATCAGCTTTAGAAATTTGCTACGCAAAACCCTCATATTTTTCTATTTTTGCAGGCATTACCATAAAAAGCAATTAAAATTTTAATCATGGCGGAGTACAACTTTCGGGAAATTGAGCAGAAATGGCAGCAGAATTGGAAGGAAAAGGGAACCTTTAAAGCAGCGGTAGATCCGAAGCGTCCCAAATTCTATTCCTTGGACATGTTTCCCTATCCCTCTGGGGCGGGCCTGCACGTAGGACATCCACTTGGATACATCGCCTCCGACATTGTCTCTCGCTTCAAACTTTTGAAGGGATTCAATGTACTCCATCCCATGGGATACGATTCTTTTGGCCTGCCTGCCGAACAGTATGCCATCCAAACGGGGCAGCACCCTGCCCTCACCACCGAACAAAATATCAGCCGCTACACCGAGCAATTGAAGAATATCGGCTTCGCATTTGACTGGGACCGCGAAGTGCGTACCTCCGATCCAGCCTATTACAAGTGGACGCAGTGGATTTTTATGCAGCTCTTTTCGAGCTACTACGATTTGGAGGCAGACAAGGCCTTACCGATTTCTAGTTTGGTTGCCCGCTTTGAACAAGAAGGCAATGCACAAGTAAAGGCAGTTTGTGACGAAGATACCCCCGTCTTCACTGCAGTCCAGTGGAAAGCTTTTTCAACAAATGAGCAGCAGCAACTCTTGTTGCATTACCGATTGACCTTCCTGGCAGAGACCACCGTCAACTGGTGT
>JAXISU010000417.1:0-2378 GCA_034680425.1 Cyclobacterium sp. | reverse complement strand
GTATGGTTTGAATTTCCCTTGCTTCTAGCGGCAAGGTAATCCAGCATGTCTTGTTTGGTGACACGACCTTCTGCACCCGATCCCGGAATGCGTGCAAGTTCGTCTGCAGAAATCCCTTCTTCTTTAGCAATGCTTTTGACTAGAGGGGAGTAGAATCTTCCGTCGGAATGGGTCGTTGGTTCAGGTTCCACAGCAGGAACTAGGCTTGAAGTAAGTGCAGGTGCGGCTTGTACAACTTCTTCTTTGGGAGTAACAGGGCTAGCAGGTGCTTCTTTAGTAACAGCAGCATTGGTTTCGATGATCGCAATGGCCGAGCCTACCGCAACCACATCGCCTTCCTTTGCCAAAATCTTAATTAAAATACCCCCATGCGTAGCAGGGACCTCGGTATCCACCTTATCAGTAGCTACTTCCAAGACCGATTCATCTGCCTCAATGGAATCTCCTTCCTTCTTGAGCCAAGTAAGGATGGTGCCTTCAATGATACTTTCGCCCATTTTGGGCATGAGCATTTCTACACTTGCCATGATACTTTTGGTAATTTAATTGGGTTTATATTCAGGTTTCAAAATTAAATTTTATTGAATAGCTACCCTAGTCCTTTTGGTAAAATTTTATTTGTTGTGCTTCAAGAAGCAGATTCGAAGCAAATTTAAAACCGCCACGCCAGTCAATTGAATGTTGATTATCCGATCCTGGGTCAATTGCAAAAGCTTCGCTTCCACAAAGTCGGGACCTGCACAGGAAATCCAAACGGTACCTACTGGCTTGTCTGGGGTACCTCCGTCTGGCCCAGCGATACCTGAACTTGCCAATGCAAAATCTGCTCCAAACAACTTTTTGACGCCAATGGCCATCTCCTGCACCGTTTCTTCACTTACTGCTCCATGCTGCGCCAAGGTAGCTGAACTCACACCAAGGATTTGTTCCTTCAAATCATTGTGGTAAGGAACCACAGTACCTCGGAGGTAATTCGAACTTCCAGGTACGGTAGTGATCAAGTGGGAAATGTAGCCGCCGGAGCAACTTTCAGCTAAAGCTAAAGTTTTCCCTGCGTTCTTCAAAAGTTTCCCAATGGCTGTTTCTAAGGTTTCTTCGTCGTATCCATAGACATAAGAGGAAATCAAGGGCAGTACATTCTGGATTTGTTGTTCCACTGCTGCTGCTAGCACCTTTTTGTCCTCGCCAAAAGCCGTGAGTCGAAGTTTGACATGTCCCAAGGAAGGGAGGTAGGCCAGTCGAATGTGGCTTGGAAGAGCATTTTCCCAATCCTTAATCAAATCGGCAAGCCAAGATTCCCCAATGCCTGCTGTTTTGATCAGTTTGTGGTAGATGACTGGGAGGTCAAAGACCTGGGAAAGTTTGGGTAGCACAAAGTCCTTGACCAATTTTTTCATCTCATGCGGTACGCCGGGCATGGACATCCAGTAGCATCCCTTCTGCTCAAACCACATCCCAGGAGCCGTACCGACCTCATTGGGTACGTAGGTACAGCAGGTGGGCAGGTGTCCCTGGAGGATATTGAGCCGTGTCATTTCTCGACCGCGACGGGTGAAGTAGGCGGACACAGCAGCAACTGCCTCTGGGACTTCTACGATTTCACAGCCGAAATATTCGGCAAGTAGGGGCTTGGTGAGGTCATCCTGTGTGGGACCAAGGCCTCCGGTGATGAGAATGAGGTTGGCTCGCTTCGATGCTTCTTCAAAGGCAGTGAGAATATCCGTCCGATTGTCGCCAACGGTGGTTTTTCGTACCACACGCACGCCGACTGCATCCAATTCCTGGCTGATCCAGTGGGAATTGGTGTCCATGATTTGCCCATAGAGGAGTTCGTCTCCAATGGCGATGATTTCTGCGGTTACGGTTGACATGGGGATCTTATCTAACTTTTGCTGTACGTAGGATGCGGGAAAATAATCCCGGCAAGAAGCGCTTCAGGTACACGGCGAGGGTTTCCTTCCCGCCAATGTACACTTCTTCTTTTTTCTTGAGGAGTGCTTTTAAAATACCTTCTGCGCAGGCTTCAGGAGACATGCCTTGGTCTTGTGCCTGGTCCATTTCTCCTAATGGGCTCCCGTCACCAGTTACCGCATTGATGGATACCTGGGTACGGATAAATCCCGGACAAATCAAAGTTACCGAAATCCCATCTTGGTGGTGCTCTGCTCGAAGGGTGTCGAAGAAACCATGCAAGGCATGTTTGGCACCTGCATAGGAGGAGCGATAGGGCGAACCAAATTTCCCTACTAGGGAGGTGACTACGCCAAACTGCCCTTTTTTACGGGCTAGAAAATGAGGGAGTATGGCTTTGGTCAAGGCAACGGTGCCAAAATAGTTGACTTCCATCAAGCGTCTATCTACTTCGAGAAGGGTATCCT
>JAXISU010000416.1:0-2383 GCA_034680425.1 Cyclobacterium sp. | reverse complement strand
GTTGGAAGCAGCATGTTCGCGAGGACCAATGGGCTGACCTGATCAACTTTGAAGGGAATGCACAGGGCTTCCGGATGTTGGTATCCAAGCAAAACGGACTGAAATTGACCTATGCAACTCTAGCAGCCTTTACCAAATACCCGCGTCCCAGCTTGATTGTACAGCGAGATGTGGCTCGAAAGAGTCAAAAAAAGTATGGCTTCTTCATCAACCAACTCCAAGATTTTGAGAAAATGGCTCAGGAACTGGGTCTGGAAAAAGTAGGTGACGATTGCTGGGCACGCCATCCCCTCGCTTTTTTGGTCGAGGCTGCCGATGACATTTGCTACAACATCATTGACTTGGAGGATGGCTGTACACTCGGCCTAGTCACTTTTGAGGATACGATTTCCTTGTTGAAACCCATTTTGGGAGAGAAGTTTGATCCAGAGAAACTCAAGAACCGAACACAAACACAAAACCTGGGTGCCCTACGAGCCCTTGCAATAGGTCAGTTGATCCGAGAAACGGTGGAGGCCTTTGCTACCTATGAGGAGAGCATGCGCAAGGGAAATTTTGACAAGGCGCTCACGGACATCATTCCATCTGCGAAGGCTTTGGCAGAGATCTCCCAACGTTCGGTAAGGCAGATTTACCGGTCTCAGGTAGTTTTGGAAAAAGAGGCGGTGGGTTTTCAAGTCTTGAATGGCTTGCTCGAAGTATTTAGCCAAGCCTTATACCATCACTGCTATGCGCCTGAGCGCGCTTCTGGGCAGGACAAAAGTCTGCTTAGACTTCTTCCGGAGGACTTTCCACTCAAAGGTTTTGGAACCGAATCAAATGCCTATCCCTTGCTCCGTGCGCTGATCGATTTTATCTCAGGCATGACCGATAAGTATGCATTGAATCTGTATCGACGGGTGAAGGGAATCTCCCTTCCAGGGGCTTGATTGTAGCCTTTTAAGGAAGGCCTTACTGCTCCTCTTCCCAGGTAGATCCCCAGTCCACCACTTGGTCTTCCAAGTAGTGCGGGTACAATTTGCGGTGCTGTTTTTTCACTTCCTGCACCAGCGCCTCGCGGAATCCCTCCACATTTTGGCCCAAGGAAGCAGCCATAAACACAGGACTGATTCCATTTTTCTTCTCAAAAGCCTCAGACAGTGCCTTGAAATCGAGGTAGCGGGTTTCCTGAAGTTCGTGCTCGGAGATTTGCAACTGCTCCTCTTGGGAAGGCATTTGCTGCACTAGATCCACCTTGTTGAAAACGAGTAAAACAGGCTTATCTCCTGCTTTGATTTCTTGAAGGGTCTGGGTGACTACCTGGATATGATCTTCAAATGCATGGTGTGACAGGTCAACCACATGCACCAACAGGTCTGCTTCTCGGATTTCATCGAGGGTGGACTTGAAGGATTCGATCAGGTGGGTGGGCAATTTGCGGATAAATCCTACCGTATCGGAAAGCAAAAATGGAATGTTTTCGAGCACCACTTTCCGCACCGTAGCATCCACGGTAGCAAAGAGTTTATTCTCGGCGAGGATGTCGGTTTTGGTGATCAGGTTCATCAAGGTGGACTTGCCCACGTTGGTGTAGCCGACTAGGGCCACGCGCACGATTCCCTTTCGGCCTTTGCGTTGGGTGACTCCTTGCTTCTCGATTTCTAGCAACTTTTCCTTGAGGAGGGAGATTTTAGCGCGAATGTCTCGCTTATCCGTTTCAATTTCCTTTTCTCCAGATCCTCCTCGAGTGCCCGTTCCTCCACGCTGCCGCTCCAAGTGAGTCCACATGTTGGTCAATCGGGGCAAGAGGTATTGAAATCGTGCCAGTTCCACCTGAGTTTTGGCTTGAGCAGACTGGGCACGCTGCAAGAAAATATCCAGAATCAGGAGTGAGCGATCGTAGATTTTTATTTTAAGTTCATTCTCCAAATTCCGCATCTGGGAGGGGCTCAAGTCATCGTCAAAGATGACCATGTCCACCGCAAAGTGCTCTATGTAGGTTTGGATCTCCTCCAGCTTTCCCTTTCCCACAAAGGTGCGGATGTCCGGCTTGTCCATTTTTTGTTTGAAGCGGTACACCGTCTTCGCGCCTAGCGTCTCGGCCAAGAAGGCCAATTCATCCAGATGCTCCTCCACTTCCAGTTCTGGCTGATGCTGACGCACCAAGGTGACCAACACGGCAGTTTCCTGTCGTGGGGCGGTATCGTGTAGTTTTTGGAGTTTGCGGGAAAATTTACTCATGGACTGGCTGTAGGGTATAACTCGTGAGCAATGTCTTCGGAAGGGACGGTTGTCGCCTGACTCGGAATTGCTCCGCAAAATTTGAGAATAATTCCTTATATTATATTAGGATACTCTCTTTGGTTTTGGTTATTTTGCTCCCGAAAGAAAAAATAAAACGCCC
>JAXISU010000415.1:0-2384 GCA_034680425.1 Cyclobacterium sp. | reverse complement strand
TGTGTGCTTTTGGAAACCAGTACCGTAAACCAGCCTACCTGCGATTGAACGGTTACACTCTCCTGAATCATTCTTCCGATAAACCCAATTTCCCCTCCATCAGTCCATAACTCGGTTGCCTGACCACCAAAATTCAATATTGGGTCGGCAGGGGCATCCCCTTTGAGGTTTTTGATTTTCCGTTGACTCCCCTGTCTAGCCATGTCGGCAGACTCATGGAAGGGAGGATTGCATATACTCAATTCGAAAAATTCTCCTTCTTCGATGACGGATTGGAAAATTACCGATGGATCCGCCTGGTACCGAAGCGCTACCTTATCCACCAACCTTGAATTAGCAGCAATAATTTCTGCCGCATTGGAAAGCGCCTGAAACTCAATTTCAGTGCCCACAAAATTCCACCCAAAGAGACTCGTTCCCAAAATGGGATAAATCAGATTGGCGCCGGTTCCTACGTCTAACACCCGTATTTCAGCGCCTTGAGGAACTTTTCGGTCATGATCCCGAGCTAGCAGATCTCCTACATGTAGGACATAATCTGCCCTCCCTGGAATTGGTGGACAGAGGTATCCCTCGGGGATATCCCAGTAACTTAGCTCGTAGAAATGGAGCAGCAGGGCTTTATTGAGCAACTTGACCGCGTTTGGATTGGCAAAGTCAATGCTTAATTGCCCATAGGCATTGGTAAAAATGACTTCTTTCAATTCCGGAACTGTCTCCGCCAAGGCGGGAAGATCGTAGCGTCCTTGATGAATATTGCGGGGATGGAGACCAGCCCCTTTTTCTTTGGATTTCATGGATTTAGCCTAGAGGAGTCGTACCACATCAAAAGATACGGTTCCGGAATTTTTCAGTAGGAAGGCGACTTAGGTCAATCAGGTGCCCGTTCACCACCGCATGCGTTGGCTTCCCTTCCCGAGTTAAGAAAAAGTTGGGTGCCGCCCCGGTAGTCCATCCTCCGGAATACTTGTCACTGCTTTTCAACACTACCAACGGTAATTCGTGCAACTGTCTTGGGCTTCCCTGTTTCACTTTGATGGCCATAAAGCCCTGACGCAGGAGTTCCATCGCTTTTTCAAGGGTGACTTCCTTTACACTTTCAAAAGGAGTAGGATACACCTTTCCTTCCTGATACTTCAGGCCAGAAGCATCCAAGGTTTCCATCCCAAAAAACACTTGCATATCCCCTAGGTCCTCCACTGAGCCCGCAAGGAAGTATCCTCCTGCAGACTCCGTTTCCCGTCTTCGGATAGCTAGATCTACCGGATACCAGTTTCCATTGACAGGAACCTGCACCTCGTTGATCACCAAATCCATCAACTGAAAGCCATTGTCCGGAATGGCGAAATACTCCGCCGTCTGGTACTGGGTATAGCTCTTGGTGGCGATGGAATGCAGCGCATTTAAGAGAATCATAAAGTTGATCTTGCGGATTTCTTGCTTCTCGGTATCTCCGATCAAGCCCCCAGATTCAATCAGAATAGTGCTTGTGCCCCATTTCTGAATGTTATCCCCAAAAGCTCTTGGCTCAAAGGCATCGTCATACTTGCCCACCTGTCCAGGAATCAATTCCTGAAGTAGTTCGTTCATCCCTGCAATGGTCTGCATGGCCCTTCCGCGAACTTCATTGATCTCCGTGGCTTCGTTGTATGCCGGCGCCAAAAGGGAAATGCTCGCCTGCTTTGGGGTGTTGACTACGTTGTAGTAAATCTGTTGGTCGTGGAGGTTGAAGCCAAACTCGGGTTCAAAGTCATCCCGCGCTTTTTTCAAGATCACCGCCTCCGGCGAAATCAAGGAAATCGCATCTCGGTTGAGGTCGATATCCAAGGCGTTTCTCCGCTTGAACGCATCTGCCCCATCCGGGTTGAGCATGGGGATAAACTTAAGTTGCAACTGGGATCGAAGTAAGTCCCGCAATTCCTGGTGCGCGTCACCTTTTCCTTCTAGAAAATTAAAGAGGTCAAATAGCGCCATCGTGGCTGTACTCTCGTTGCCATGCATCTGGGACCAGAGCATCACTTTGGTCGTACCCTTTCCCCAATCCAAAGAACTGATGGACTTTCCCATGACGGATTTTCCGAGCGCGCTGACCTGAAATTGAGCCGCGTGCTTTTGGATCAAGGGCTGCAATTCCGCATGGGTAAATCGGCGATGTGTAATTGCCGGCTCACGATACGATTCATAGGCCGAGGCCAAATCTGCTGCTTTCAGGCGAGGGGCTACCGTCTGAGCTTGAGAAAAGCTTAGGCCCATGCCCAAAAAAAGTATCGGGACAAACAGGCTCTTTTTCAAACCAATCCAGGGGTGATGCATATCTTTTCAGGTATTTTGAATTAAAACTAGGGAAAGGACTGCAATAATTCCCGCTATTTTTGTCAAACCCA
>JAXISU010000414.1:0-2387 GCA_034680425.1 Cyclobacterium sp. | reverse complement strand
GAAGCCTACGATCTTCAAAAAACTGCTGCCTCAGAAAAGCAAGAGCAGCACAAGGAACTCAGTCAGCAAGTTTCTCAAATCAAAGAGCGCGTTTACCAAGCGGGCAAGGAAGTTGAAATCAAGCAAATTCAATGGTCTACCCTCAAACAAGAACTGGAGCGTACCTCCTCAGACGATAGTTCCCAAGAAGCCAGTCTCGCGGATTTTGAACAGAATTTAACCCGCATCAAGTCCCAACTGGATGAAGCGCAGCAGGCTTTTGATCTACTCAAACAAAAGCAAGAGGACCAAGATCAAAAAGTAGAAGAAACCGGACGCATCGTTGAAATGATCCGAGAGGAATTGACTCAGGTATCCCGTAAACTGGATTCGAAGACGAATGAATTCAACTTGACTAAATCCTTGGTTGAGAATCTGGAAGGCTTTCCTGAGGCCATCAAGTTTTTAAAGAAGAATCCAAGTTGGGGCAAGGATGTTCCCCTCCTATCCGATCTCCTTACGACCGATGAAAAGTACCGGGTAACCATCGAAAATTACCTGGAAAACTACCTCAACTATTACGTAGTAGATACTGAGGCTGAGGCCATTGCTGCCATCCAATTGCTCAGTGATGCAGCTCGAGGAAAGGCCAACTTTTTTATCTTAGATCATTTCGAACATTTTTCCCCAAGTCAATCTCAGATTTTCCCAAATGCGATCGCTGCTACGGAAATCATCGAATTTGACATCAAATACAGCCGGTTGATCAACTTCATTCTGGACAATGTCTACATCGTTCAAGGCGAGTATCAGGATTTCCCAAGCCAAAAAGAAGGCGTTTTTCTTGCCGAATCAGGGAAGTACATCAAGAAGAAATTTTCCCTATCCGGCGGTTCAGTGGGCTTATTTGAAGGCAAGCGAATCGGTCGAGCCAAAAACCTGGAAAAATTAGAAAAGGAAATTAAGGAGCTCAATAAAAAAGTGAGCACTTCACGGGCCAACCTAGACCAAAAATTGGGTGAGTTGACCAAGCTGAAGGAGTTGAGTTACAAAAAGGCTCTGGAAGAAAGCCAGGTGACCTTGCAGGCAATGAATTCCGAATACATCTCAGTTCGGACTAAAAAAGAGCAACTTTCAGAACTACTCACCTCCAATGCAACCAAGCGGGAAGACATCTTGGCTCGAATTGCAAGTCTAGAAGAAAGTCTGGAGCAAATCCAACCTTTGCTGATCAAAGAAAAAGCCCTTTTTGAGGAATTAGATGAACAACTTCTTCAGGTAACCGAAGAGTTGGAACAAGTAAATAAGCTCCTTGCGGATAAATCCCAGCTTTTCAATCAAGAGAACATCACCTACATCCAGCAGCTCAACCGAGTAAGTAATGCTGAGCAAGAAATCAGCTTCAAGCAAGCTGCATTTGAAAGCTCAAAAGAACGCATCGAAAGGTCCCAAGAAGAACTGTCACACTTGGATGCTGAAATTAAGACCCTCCTAGACAATAACGAAGTAAAGGACGATGAATTGATCGCGCTTTACACCGAAAAAGAAGACATTGAATTGGGGGTAACGGAAGCGGAAAAAATCTATTATGGTACCCGTGGTCTGATTGACGAATTGGACACGCGAATTCGAAGTTTGCAAAAAGCGAAGGAAGGTTACGATGATTTGGTGCTCGCCCTACAGTCCCAAATCAATGAAATTCGTCTCAAAATGGCAGGGATGAAGGAACGATTGAATGTAGAATTTGATCTGGACTTGGAAGCCCTGATGGCCGAAAATGCCGTAGTGGACGAGGCGTTTCTAGACTTTAAGGAGGAAGATCTCAAGGAATTGGTTCACAAGCAAAAGGATCGTCTTGATAAAATAGGCCCGATCAATCCCATGGCTATGGAAGCCTACGATGAAATTAAGATTCGCTACGATTTCATTACTACCCAAAAAGAGGATTTGATTAAAGCCAAGGAATCTCTCCTTTCGACGATTTCGGAGATTGACTTAGTTGCTCGAGAAACCTTCTTGGATGCCTTTGGTAAGATCAAGGAAAACTTTGTACGAGTGTTCCGTTCCCTTTTCACTGAGCAGGACGATTGCGATTTGACACTTGTCGATCCAGAAAATCCATTGGAGTCAGCCATCGAAATTATGGCCAAGCCAAAAGGTAAGCGTCCTTTGACCATCAATCAGTTGAGCGGAGGAGAAAAAACCTTAACGGCAACCTCCTTGCTATTCTCTATCTACCTATTGAAGCCTGCACCCTTCTGTATTTTTGACGAAGTGGATGCACCGCTTGACGATGCGAACATTGATAAATTCAACCAGATCATCCAGAAGTTTAGTGCAGAAAGCCAGTTTATCATCGTGACGCACAACAAGCGAACCATGGCAAGCACGGATATCATTTATGGTAT
>JAXISU010000413.1:0-2395 GCA_034680425.1 Cyclobacterium sp. | reverse complement strand
TCTATGATTACGGTATTGGGGACGTCTCTACAGAACCGAGATATATTGACCTACTTTATGGAATCTTCTTGGAAGGCAGTGGGACTAGAGATGGAGGGTGCACATTACCAAAAGGCCATCCAATCCGCATCCAAAATCCGTGCAAATATCCGGTCCAACATCAAGGTGCTCTATGCCTACTATGCCTCGGATAACCCTTTAGAGACGGGTAGCACGCTCGCTTCAGGTGCCTTGGGGATGGATGGAGTACGACCTACTTACCTAATCACTTACAAGATCCTAGAGAAACTGTTCAACTAATTCAGAACACTCCATCCCAGTCAACAAGGCTGGGATTTTTTATTTTTTACTCTCCACTCGGGTCGAATGCAGTAGTTCCAGCCTCCAGCCTTCGCTGGTCCGAATGGCAGAAGCACTTTCGAGCCAATACACTTCACGAGGTGCGGCACCTTCCTTGGTAAAAGTTGCCCAATTGTGATAGGCTACCCAGGCTCTATCTCCAAAAACTTCCGTTTTAATGAATTCGAAACGATTGGTGCGTGTCACCGGGTTGAGATTTTTGCTTCGATCTCCGAGGTAAGTTTTGATAAAGTCCATGTCCCATACTTCTCCTTGCTCGAGCAACAAAAAATCAGGGGTGTAAAAGCGGTCAAGCAATTCCACTCGGTAGCCAGAAAATAAAGAATCAAAAGAATTTTGAATCAGTTCCTGAATTTCCTGCGCTTCATTTGGCTTTGTTGAATTTTGCGCCAGCGCTGTGATTTGAAAAATTAAGGGAAAAAGGAGGGTTAAGGCAATTTTCTTCATAAGTAGAAGTTCTAGGTGCAAGTATTTCAATCAATGCTAGCTGTGGTGGAGCGTTTTTATAAAATTAAGATAAGAAAAAAGTATAGGCACAAAAAAAGTCAGCGAAGCGCTGACTTTTAAATGAGGGGTGAAGTAGAACTTACTTAGGTAAGATTACTCCTTCAACTACGTGAACTACGCCATTGGTTCCTGCTAGGTCAGCAGCAATCACTTTAATTCCGTTGATGGTCACCACGCCATTTTTGATGGCTACAGTCAATTCCTGACCATTCAAGGTCGCTACTTTTTGTCCATCTGTCAATTGACCAGACAATACGTTGCCAGCTACCACATGGTAAGTAAGGATAGAAGTCAATTTCTCTTTGTTTTCAGGCTTCAATAGATTTTCTACTGTTCCTGCTGCCAAGGCTGCAAAAGCAGCATTGGTAGGAGCAAATACAGTAAATGGTCCTGTTCCACTCAAGGTTTCAACTAGACCTGCAGCAGTAACTGCAGTTACTAGGGTAGTGTGGTCAGGAGATCCAACAGCAATATCTACTACGGTGTTGGAAACTACTTCTTCTACCACTACTGTAGAATCAGCAGTTTCTTCTGCTGTTTCTTTAGGAGCATTACAACTTACAAGGGTAGTGGCCGCAAAGGCTACAAGCGCTAGGGATACTAATTTGATTTTTTTCATTGGTTTAGTTTTTTTTAGTGTTTACAGATACCAAACTAGAAACCCAGAATTAAGTTTAAAATAAAAAGAAAATCAGGGAGTTAGGACAAAAAAAGCCCTCTGCTTTGGATTGGCAGAGGGCTGATTTTGATTAATAACCTGATTTCAAAGGTGGAGGGCCATCAGGAACGATTCCCTTGTAGACATAGTCCCCTTTCTTTTGCTTGAACTCAGCTTTGATTTCGTTGCGCAAGGTTTCATTTTGGTAGAGGTCTACCATGGTCATGGCCAAAGCCTTGGAAGCATAGCCCATGCCTTTGTGGCCGATGGACATCCCTACAGAGGCCACTAAAGCCCAGGAGTGCCAAGGCGTTCCGGTAGGAGCCACTGTTGCTCCCATACGGATAGTAGGTACGACCCAACTTACGTCCCCAACGTCCGTGCTTCCACCCATGCTATGCTCTTGGGTTTCTTCCATGGGTTTAATTTCAGAAATCACGCCCACTTGTGGTTTGCCGTTGGCTTCCTGAATTTTTTTAGCAAATGCCTGTTCCTCTTCGGTGTAGGAGATAGCTCCCAAGGATTCAATGTTTTTTTGCATGACGGCCGAACCGGTACGGTTGACCAAAATTTCATGTACCCCTGAAACCAAGGTAACTTTATGGTCTACGTTGGCCATGATCGCCGCGCCAGATGCCATTTTTTCGACTTGCTTCCAAACAGGCAATAGTCCTTCTCTGCTGGTGTCGCGTACCCGAACCCACAACCTGCTGTAATCGGGCACTACATTGACCACTTTTCCACCGTCTTGGATATGGTAGTGAATGCGTACGGTAGGCTTGATGTGCTCTCTGTAGTAGTTGATCCCATTGGTATACAATTCAAGGGCGTCAGAGGCAGATCTTCCATTCCAAGGATCACCTGAAGCAT
>JAXISU010000412.1:0-2397 GCA_034680425.1 Cyclobacterium sp. | reverse complement strand
GATTACTTCTTTGCCTTTTCTTTGGAAAGCGTCAGCAAGGCTACGGTGCTGAGGATAAGTAGTGTTCCTGCCCAATCGTAACCCGAAAAAGATACGCCCAGCCAAAGAACGGCCGTTAAGGTAGCGGCTAGCGGCTCCACACTACAGAGCAGGCTGGCAAAGGTGGCTCCAATTTTGGAGACGGAGGTGAGGAAGAAATAGAAGGCAAGGACGGTTCCGAAAATCACAATGTACCCAAAGGCAAGCCAGGTTTCCCCATCCCAGGTGCCAGAAAAACTCCATGGCTGCGTCCAGATGGACAATACAATCCCGCCTACCAGCATGCCCCAACCCGTAATTGCTGCAGGTGAAAAACTCCGCAATAAGCCCACCGGTTGGATGGTGTAGAAGGCTAATGCTAGGGCGGACAAAAGGCCCCAAAAGAGTGCTTGGTCTGAGATCACTAAGGAATCAGTTGAGCCATGTGTCACCAAAAGAAAGGTGCCTGCTAGGGCAAAAATCAGCGCTAAATATTCTCCGAGGACTGGCCAAGTTTTCGTTTTGAGGGCGTAAAAAGCCAAGACAAATACAGGTCCGATGTATTGCAAGATTGTTGCTGTGGCCGCATTGGAAAGGGAAATGCTGTAGAAGTAGGTGTACTGCACGGCTACCATGCCTAGAATTCCAAAGAGCAAAAGTTTGCCCGCATTTTTAGGAGTTTTCCAAATGGCTACTGCTGCTTTTTTCTCCCTGGCAATTGAAAATAGGACGAGCAGGGTGCCAGCCAACAACATGCGCCAAGTAACGAGCCAGGCAGGATCTACTCCCTTGCTTTGAAATAAAAATTGCGCACAGGTTCCTGAAATACCCCAAAATATAGCCGAGGCGATGGCCATTAAAAATCCAGACACTTTTTGATAGGAACTTGACTGCATGGGGCAATAGAATCGACGAATATAGGATTCCAAGTTGAGAAAAGGTATTCGCTTGCGCAAGAATTCCTTGAAGTTCACCCGAATCTGGTCTTGGTAAATCGCGGGCTATTTCAGAACTTCCCCATCCCTGATGGATCAATTCATGCAAAACTTAGCCACTAATCTTTTCCTTGATGAATTCCCCACTTTCCGCTAGAATTGCCTCCAATGAAGACGAAGAAGCCCTCTGGGGAATCCTAGAACCTATGGTTCGACAGGGAGGTACCTATGTTTTTTCCTTAGATAAAACCAAGGAATCGATGATGGACTACTGGATGGGGGCTGATAAAGCCACTTTTGTGGTAGAAAACGAAGGGATCGTAGTAGGTACCTTTTACCTTAAAGCCAATCAAGAAGGTTTGGGGGACCACATTTGCAATGCAGGATTTGTGGTATCTCGGGAGGCGGAGGGGCAGGGTGTGGGACGATGGATGGGAGAATATGCCCAAGTAGCAGCCAAATCCCGCGGGTTTCTAGGCATGCAGTTCAATTTTGTAATTCAGTCCAACCAAAAAGCGGTTCATCTTTGGAAATCCCTCGGCTTCTCAGTGATTGGGGAGATTCCCGAAGCCTACCGACATCCGAACTTAGGTTTGGTGTCCGCGCTCATTTTCCATAAAAAGTTATAAGTTCATCGAATCACGAACCGCTCAGTTCTCCCAATCATGACCCTAGATCGCCGAAGTTTTATCAAATCCACCCTACTTACCAGCTGCTCATTCTTGTTGCCCCCGGCAATTCTGGACTTGTGGGCAGGAGAGGAGCAAAGCCTTCGATTGGGATTGATTACGGATATGCACAAGGACATCATCCACGATGCTGATATTCGGCTTCAAACATTTTTAGATACCCTAAATGGCGTTTCTCCGCATGCCAAAATTCAATTGGGGGATTTTGCCATTCCCAAAAAAGAAAACCTGCCCTTTATTGATTCCTTTAATCAAGGCCCCGTTCCTTCCCTGCACGTGATGGGCAATCACGACTTGGATGAAGGCTATACCAAGGAGCAGGTGATTCAAGCTTTCGGCATGCCGGCAGCTTACTATGCCCAGGTGATCCAAGGGATTCGGATAGTGGTGTTGGATGGAAATGATCCGGGTTCACCGAAATACACCGGTGGCTATGCCTCCTACATCGGTAAAGCGCAGCAGGACTGGTTAAACCAAGAATTGACAAATTCAAAAGAACCCGTCCTCATCATTTCTCATCAGCCCATTGCAGGAATCTACACGATTGACAATGCTGCCGAAATCCAAGCCTTATTGAGTGCGCATGCCAGCAAAATCATCCTTGCCATCAACGGACATGCCCATGTAGACCAGTTTCTCAAGGTCGGAGGTGTTTCCTATTTACACTTGAATTCGGCCTCATACTATTGGGTAGGAGAAAAGCATAGCCACTTGAGTATGGATGCTGCTACGCATGCCGCCTTTCCTTCCCTTTC
>JAXISU010000411.1:0-2404 GCA_034680425.1 Cyclobacterium sp. | reverse complement strand
GCTGGTCACCTCCCAGGCTGATCAATTGCTGACGACTATTTTATCTCGAACCCAAAAGATATTAGTTCGTGCCTTTACGGATGAAGAAGTAAGTGCCCATCTGGTAGAATCAGGCCAATGTGATGCCAAAGCAGCAGCGCAAATTGCCATGCTGGCAGATGGAAACCTACGTGCAGCCTATCGCTTGATTGATCAGGTGGAAGACCAGACGGTCCGCCAGTTGCGGGACTGGTTTCGACTTTGCGCCACTAAAAATCTAAAAGACTTATTCGCACTCTCCGACGATTTTCACAAAGCCGATAAGGAATCCCAAAAGTCCTTGATGCTGGCAGGATTGAATGTGACGCGAGAGATTCTATTGAAAAATCTAGATTTGGATCACCTCCTGCGTACCACAGACGAGGATAGAGCATTCATCAATAACATCAGCAAGAAGGTATTGACCGAAGAGCATGCGCTCCAACTCTACCAAACGTTCAATACCGCGCATTACCATTTGGAACGGAATGGCAATGCGAAAATGATTTTCACCGACTTGTCCATGGAGATTCTCTTGATGATGTCCAAAAACTAGGGAGATGGAAAAGAAGGTTCTTGGGCGAAAAGAAAAAATCACACTTCCTGAACTTGGCTTAAATCTCGTAGCTGCCAAAATTGATACGGGAGCCTACACGAGTAGCTTGCATGCGGAGGAAATTCGGATTGAGGAGGTAGACGGGCGAAAATTACTCTATTTCAAAATTTTGATGCCTGCCCACCGAAAGTACACGGGTAAGACCCTTGCTTTTGAATCCTTCCGGGAGAAGAAAGTAAAGAATTCCTTTGGACAGGCAGAGGTTCGTTACCTCATTGAAACCAAATTACAGCTGGCAGGAGAAACCTTCCGTGCCGAGTTTACGCTTACAGATCGCTCAAGCATGAAAAATTCCATTTTGCTTGGGAGAAAAATTCTACGAGGAAGATTTCTTGTAGATGTATCCAAGACCAACCTAGGTAAACCCTACCGCAAAAAGAAATGAAAATTGCTGTCCTTTCGAGGAACCCCAAGTTATTCTCTACCCAACGCCTGATGGAAGAAATTCAAAAGGCGGGACACGAAGCGATGGTGGTAGACCATAGCCTTTGTGATCTGATTATTGAGCAGGAGGGTCCTTCGATCATTTACAAAGGGCAGCGACTTGAAGGGGTGGATGCCATCATTCCTCGTATAGGGGCGTCTGTTACTTTTTATGGTACGGCAGTCGTTCGTCAATTTGAACTGATGGGGTCATTCTCAGCGGTGACCTCGCAGGCGATTGTTCGGAGTAGGGATAAGTTGAGAAGCTTGCAGATTCTCTCAAAAAATGGTTTGGGTATGCCCAAGACGGCCTTTACCAATTTTTCAAAAGGAGGAGAAAAGCAATTGATTGAACAAGTGAGCGGGGCTCCCGTCATCATCAAGTTATTGGAAGGGACGCAAGGCTTGGGAGTAGTCTTGGCTGAAACCAAGAAAGCAGCCCAGTCTGTGGTGGAGGCTTTTCACGGGCTGAAAGCTAGAATTATTGTTCAGGAATATATCAAAGAAGCAAAGGGTGCTGACATCCGTGCCTTTGTGGTCAATGGGAAGGTCGTGGGGGCTATGAAGCGTCAAGGAGCAGAAGGAGAATTTCGTTCCAACCTTCATCGCGGAGGAGTGGCGACCGTCATCAAATTGAGCCGAGCAGAAAAACAAGCCGCTCTCAATGCAGCCAAGGCCTTGGGCCTGGATGTAGCAGGAGTAGACATGCTTCAATCTGCACGAGGCCCTTTGATTTTGGAAGTCAATAGTTCGCCCGGCTTGGAAGGAATTGAAGGCGCCACCGGGGTGAATGTTGCCTCCGAAATCATCAAATTTGTGGTGGAAAGTGTGGTGAAGAAAACTTCAAAACGAGAAAAACAGTGAGTCATCAGCTTATAAAAATCGGAACGCGCGCCAGTAAACTTGCACTTTGGCAAGCATACCATGTGGCAGACTTGCTCCAAAAAGCGGGGCTGGCAACAGAGATTGTTCCGATCGATACCAAAGGGGATCAGGTATTGGATGTTTCCATTTCAAAGATTGGTTCCAAAGGGGTTTTTACCCAAGAATTGGAAGACCAATTGTTGGATGGAAGTATTTCGATAGCAGTTCATTCGGCAAAAGATATGCCCTCCAGTTTGGGGGAAGGCTTGGAGTTGATTGCCTTTTCGGCACGCGAACAGGCTCAGGATGTACTGCTATCTACGAAGAAAGGAGTTTCCTTACGTGATGCCAACTTGGTGGTGGGCACTTCTTCAACGCGAAGAATTGCGACGCTCAAGCATTTTTATCCTCAGGTAAAAACCGTGGAGGTAAGAGGGAATCTTCAAACCCGAATTCGGAAAATGGAAGAAGGCCATTGTGATG
>JAXISU010000410.1:0-2407 GCA_034680425.1 Cyclobacterium sp. | reverse complement strand
CTCAATTCTTGCAGTTCCTTGACAAGATTTCCCCGCTTCTCTTTGGATAATCGATCCTGTTCTAGCGCAGAAAGCTCCTCCACGACAGACTTGTATTTTTTGTATTCAAGGAGGTTTCGCACCAGTTCTTCCCGAGGGTCAATTACCTCTCCCTGCTCATTTACTTCCGGCCTTGGGAGCAGCATTCGGGACTTAATTTTCATGAGCGTAGCCGCAAAAAGGATAAATTCACTGGCCACCTCAATTTCCAACGTTTCCAATTGATGTACATAATCCAAGAAATCATTGGTGATCTTGGAAATGGGAATGTCGTAAATATCCAGTTCGTCCCGCTCTATAAAAAAGAGCATGAGATCGAAGGGGCCTTCGAACAAGGGCAATTTGATTTCGAAACTCACGGGATATTTAATTAATTGGATTAATTTTGTTTACTCCTAGCCAAAGATATTCAATTCAGCGAATTCTTAGGACTAGAATTTGGAAAGTGTTACTTTGAATCTGCTGTATTTTCAAACAAACAGACCAGCTAAAAAGTTAATCTTTCTTGACAATAACCCTTTGCCGATGCACATCCAACCCGGTCCGTTACTAGCCCAAATCAATAGCCCTGCTGATTTGAAGAATTTTTCCAAAGATTCTTTAGTTCAGATTAGCCAGGAGCTTCGCCAATTTATCATCGATAATGTATCGGTGTATGGCGGCCATTTTGGGGCGAGCTTGGGTGTGGTAGAGCTTTCCGTAGCCCTGCATTACGTGCTCAATACTCCTGAAGACCAGTTGGTATGGGACGTGGGTCACCAAGCTTATGGGCATAAAATCTTGACCGGAAGAAGGGATGTATTCCACACCAATCGCGTGTATGGAGGCATTTCAGGGTTTCCAAAGCGTAAAGAAAGCAAATACGATACCTTTGGCGTAGGTCACTCCAGCACCTCTATCTCTGCGGCACTGGGCATGGCCATGGCCTCCAAATACAAGGGAACTGACCTGCAACATGTAGCGGTCATTGGTGACGGAGCCCTGACTGGCGGGATGGCTTTTGAAGCCTTAAACCATGCGGGCGTGAGCGGGACCAACTTGCTCATTATCCTCAACGACAACTGCATGTCCATTGACCCCAATGTGGGCGCCTTGAAGGATTACTTGACAGACATCACTACTTCCCATACTTACAATAAGGTGAAAGACGAGGTATGGAATGTGTTGGGTAAGCTCAGCAAGTTTGGCAGCAGCGCACAAGAAGTTATTTCCAAGGTGGAGGGAGCGATCAAGTCGGCCGTTCTTCACCAAAGCAACCTTTTTGAATCCCTCAACCTACGTTATTTTGGACCTGTAGATGGTCACGATGTGGATCACTTGGTTGAGATTCTACGAGACCTCAAGGATATTCCTGGACCAAAAATCCTCCATTGCATTACCGTCAAAGGAAAGGGGTATGGCCCGGCCGAAAGCGGAAACAAAACTACCTGGCATGCTCCAGGGACTTTTGACAAGCTGACTGGAGAGATTTACAAAAAAACTCCAAGCAGCCCGCAGCCTCCCAAATACCAAGATGTCTTTGGGCATACCATGATCGAGCTTGCTGAAAAGGATGCGCGCATCATGGGAGTAACCCCTGCCATGCCATCGGGCTCCTCGATGAACTTGATGATGGCAGCCATGCCGGATCGTGCCTTTGACGTGGGCATTGCCGAGCAGCATGCGGTAACCTTCTCTGCGGGAATGGCTACGCAAGGACTAGTTCCTTTCTGCAACATTTACTCTTCCTTTATGCAACGCGCCTACGACCAAGTGGTCCATGACGTGTGCCTTCAAAATTTGCCTGTGGTATTTTGTTTGGATCGTGCTGGCTTTGCCGGTGCAGACGGTCCTACTCACCACGGTGCTTACGATATCGCTTATTTCCGTTGCGTTCCCAACCTGGTAGTTTCTTCGCCGATGAACGAGGAAGAATTGCGCAACCTGATGTACACAGGCTCCAACTATGGAGGACCATTTTCCATTCGTTACCCAAGAGGAAATGGGGTCATGACGAACTGGAAAACGCCTTTCCAAGAGATCCCCGTGGGTCAAGGCAGATGCATCAAATCTGGTGAAGAGGTGGCCATCCTGACGCTTGGACACATTGGCAACTATGCCGTGGAGGCCTGCGAATCGCTTGCCAAAGAAGGCTTAAACCCGGCACATTACGACATGCGCTTTGTGAAACCTTTGGATGAAAAGTTATTGCACGAAATTTTCTCCACCTTCAAAAAAGTAATCACCATAGAAGATGGCTGCTTGATGGGAGGATTTGGATCTGCGGTTCTTGAATGGATGGTTGACCAAGGCTACCAGGCTCAAGTGAAGCGTTTGGGTATTCCTGATGACATCATCGAGCACGGGGAGCAACTGGAACTGCACCGCG
>JAXISU010000409.1:0-2416 GCA_034680425.1 Cyclobacterium sp. | reverse complement strand
TTCTTCGGAAAGAATCAAAGTTCCAGGCAAGAAGGATCAAGAAAGAAATTTCTAGATTGAGAGGGGCAACCCCAGAATTGCAAAAAACGGATTAATCAGCACAGATTTTCTTTCGGGAAAGTTTGTACAAACATCGGGCACAAAGGAACTGTCCCTTAATTGGGGTAGTTTGCAACGGGCAACCGCAGAAGTGCTATTCGATCGGCCTGGGAGCCTATCGTCAAGATAGCTTCGGGAGTTCCGCCATGAAGGAGCACTTGCCTACAAGTGTTTGAAAGGGGTAACCACAGAAATGGAATGGAAATCTAACAAAACAGGACAAGTCCGTAAGGGCGGCGTCATTCGACGATTTGGACCTGGGTAACTGGGAAAAGTCATTAACTGTAGCTTGAGGGAGTCAGTGAACCACGGGGATCTGTCGACCAAACGGGAAGCTTTCGCAAGAAATGCTTCCCGTTTCTGTTTTTAGCCCTCTTTAGAGGAGTACAGAATTTGGGTTCGAGGAATTTTATTGCAATGAAAATCGATTATTCCAGTCCCAACACACTACCGCCCAAGGATTCAAGCTATCCTGAAAAGTATGTAGGATTTTAAATCCTATTCGTCGATGAGCTGCCAAAGAGCGGTGGTTGCTTAAGGCCACGGAAGTAATCGCAAAATCATAGTTAGCAGCATACTGCTCTCGATACGCGGTATACAGTTTGTCAAACAATCCTGTTCCACGCTGAGACTTCCCTACACACACTTGACCTATGGACATGGGATTGTAATCGGTTACTTTTTTGCCACCAATTTCTGATTGGTCAAAATTTTCAAAAAGAGGAACCAACAAAGGAACCACTTCTCGGGAAGCCAAGGTCATCGCCAACACATAACCTACCACCTGATCATTCTCCTTCGCAAGCACATGGGGGGCGATTGCATGCATAGCCTGCAATTGCTCTAGGTTGTGCTGAATCGTTACAAATCCTTGTTCGTTTTTCTCTTCCTGTGAAAGTCTGGTCGATAGATTTTCGCGTTGGAGGGATAAAATCCCCTCTAGGTCTGCAGTTGATTTGGAAAGGCTGAGTTGTACCATGTGGTTAGTTGAATGCTATTTCAAATAAGGGCAATTTCTAGTACTAAAAAAAGAAGGATTCCACTCAACTTTGTAAAGATGGATTAATCTTAGATTTTCCGTAGATTTCTATCTCCTTGAATAAGCAACAGGTATGAAACCAATCTCTTATTTCTACGGCCTTTGGGTTGTTCTTTTTTCCTTATTTGCCTACTGGCAGCTCAATGACCCCGATCCAGAAGTTTGGGTGAGCATTTACGCCGTAGCGGTGATTTTCTCCTTATTTGCCATTCGAGGTATTTTCCCAAAAATTCCCTTGACCCTAGTCGTGATTTTATGTTTACTAGGTGCGATCTACTTCTTTCCAGGAGGAGTAGGGGAATGGATTGCTGCCGAATGGGCACAAAAAGATCTCACTATGAAAACTCCCCAGATGGAAGAAAACCGCGAAACCTTCGGTTTGCTCACCATTGCACTCGTCCTAAGTCCAGCACTTTACCGAGCTTGGAAAAAAAACTGATACAATCCCTTCAAAATTTCCACACTTAACACTAAACCCCATGCGTATTCTCTTCTTTCTCTTACTCTTTATTTCCAGTACTATTTTGGTAAAAGCACAGCAAACAATCACGAGTTCCTACTTTGAAATGCGTACCTACACGGTAAACGATGGCAAGATGCCGGACCTTATTCAACGTTTTCAAAATCATACCCGAACCCTATTTGCCAAACATGGGATTGAAAGTGTAGCGTATTTTCTTTCAGAGGAGCATCCTGAAAAGCAGCTCACCTTTATCATTGGATATCCATCCGCGTCTGAACGGGATATTCGATGGAACAATTTTGCGAATGATCCCGAATGGAAGGCGGTAGCTGCTGCCTCTGAAGCGAATGGGAAGATAGTCCAAAAAGTAGATCAAGTATTTATGGTATGGGCCCAGGGTCTTAATTCTCGGAAAATCTCTCGTCCAAGCGGCATTTTTCAATTGCGTACCTACCACCTTCTTCCTGGAAAATTGGATGCTATCCAAACTCGATTCCGAGACCACACGCAGGCCTTATTCGAAAAGCAAGGCCTCTCCAACTATCCCTATTGGATTACGGTAGAAAAAGATGGGGTGCAATCCAAATTGGTTTACTTTCTGGGACATCAAAACAAAGAAGAATTTAATGCAGCATTTGGGCGATTCGTAGCCGATCCGGAATGGATTCGTGTGCGTGATGCTTCTGAAGCTCCAGGTAAGATTGTTGAGAAAATCGATGCGCTGTTTTACACTGCACTGCCTTTTTCTCCGATGAGGTAAACGAATTTCAAATCGGCAGGTGTATTTGTTTCGTTCCAGAAGATGTAGTTTATAC
>JAXISU010000408.1:0-2428 GCA_034680425.1 Cyclobacterium sp. | reverse complement strand
CGATCACCAAAGCCAGCTTCCCTGAATTCCAGGAGGCACATTTGGTCGAAAGCAATTTTGAATACCCCGTAATGATCAATGGGAAGCTACGAGCCAAGTTGGACCTTCCGCTTACCCTGACTGTTCCGGAGATCGAAAAAGCAGCTCTTGGCGATGCACAGGTTCAAAAATGGCTGGAAGGCAAAGCCCCTAAAAAGGTGATTATTGTACCTGGCAAAATTGTCAATTTGGTCGTTTAAACACCTGTGAACTGATTTAAGAGCGGGGAAATCCCGCTCTTTTTTTTGTAACTTTCTCCGTCAACAGCCCGCAGTCCCATGATTTTGTATTTGTTTCCAGTACGAACCACCTTTATTGATCGTGACCTGGAAATGATCCGTCCTGTGGCCAAGATTGTACCGCTGGAATTTACACAGACACCTTGGAAACTCCCGTTGTACTTGGTGCTCCAATTTTTTCAATTGCTCTGGTACCTCCCAAAAACGAGTCAATACCTCTGTTTCTTTGGAGGCTACCATACGGTCTTGCCAGTGATTTTTGGGAGAGTTTTTGGTAAAAAATGCACCATCCAAGCAGGAGGAACCGACTGCATCAACATGCCTGAAATTGGCTATGGCAACTTTCGGAAGAATCCGTTGGCTTGGGCTACTGCCTACTCCTTTACCCATTGTAGTTTGATCTTGCCCGTAGCTGAGGCCTTGGTCAGCCAGCACTACAACTATGACCATCGGATTAGTCCGAAGCAGGGGCTGCTGCAACTGATTCCCAGTTTGAAGACCCCCATTCAAGTCATTCCAAATGGATTTGATGTGGATTTTTGGAAGGACTTGGGAATGGATCGGGTGAAGCACAGCTTTATATCGGTAGCCACGAGTACCTCTAATCCTGCCCGAGCACGGGTCAAGGGATACGATTTGATTGAAGAATTGGCGGCAAGTAATTCGGAATGGAGCTTTACCTTGGTGGGAGACTCCAACTACAAACCCCAATCAACCAATATCCAGGTATTGGGAAAAGAGACAGCAACATCCTTGGTGCAGCGCTACAATACCCATGAATTTTACCTGCAGCTATCGAGCTCGGAAGGCTTCCCCAATGCCTTGGGTGAGGCCATGGCATGCGGCTGTGTGCCCATCGGGTCGGCAGTAGGCGCCATTCCAGAGATTATTGGGGATACCGGATTGCTTCTTAAGAGAAAAGAGCTGGGCACCTTACAAACGCTAATCCAGGATTGGATGGCCGGGAAAACTCAGCTTACCTCTCCTCGAGCGCGTATTGAGCGCTACTTCACCTATGCCCACCGCAGAAAGTTGCTGCTCCAAGCACTTTTGTTGAAGGAATAGGTTAGTGGCTTCCTAAAAAAAACAGCGAAGAAGTTTCCTCCTCCGCTGGATTCAAGACCTATCCCTTAATTCAACCTAAACCGAAGCACCGGAGTCAATTCAAAACTTTCGAAGGACTCGTCATAGCCCTGCGTGTAGAATAAACGCGCACGCAAGCCCACTTGTAAATTTTCCCTGAGCTCATGGTAGTACTCGAGGCCTGCAAAAACACCGAAATCAATCACTACAACTCCATCACGTAATGTGACTATAGTTTGGTCCGAGTTTCCTATTATTTCCACATAAGGATCTCGGTACCTTAGGTTGTAAATTCCAGCTGCACCGATTAATTTCTCTTCAATAAAATGCCGCTTGTACAGCAGGTAATGGAAATTTTTGGTCCCACGGATTCGATAGTCATCAAAATTGATTAAGGCGAAAGAAGTTTGTTTAATTACCCTGAAGTCCCTGTAATTGACATCCTTAGAAAATCCAAAACCATACTCATTTTTTCCTTCAGGGCGATAGGTGTATTCAAAACCAAACGCCTCTCCCACCTCACTTCGATTATTAAAACTTACGATTGGTAACTTATCGTTTGTATCCACACAGCAAGCAAAGAAATCATGCGATAAGCCATAATTGAAGCTTAGGCTAGATTTAGATAGAATGGAATCTAGCTTTTGAGCCATCGCCGGAGGAAAGGAAAGGAATAGGATTAAGGCCAACCAGGTTACATTTTTCATAGGATTAGGAGTTAAAGTTTTAAAAAAGAAGTCAAGCGGTTTTAGCCTGGGATGTCCGTAAAGCGGTGTTCAAAATAAAAATGTAGAAGTCCCACATTTTTAACATTGTAATCGATGCCATTTCGGGTACGGACTCCATGGTCTCCAGCCCCTACTACATAGGCCAGAACTGATCTTCGAGACAACTCCGTATTGACCCGAAATCGAGAACTTTCAGATTCCACTTCTAAGTTGACAGAGGCTGTCGCTTCAGCGGTGGGTTCCTTTTTTATAAAATCATACCCCACTTTGACTCCAGCATTTGCTTTGGCCTTTCCAGTCAAGTTATGCTCCGTAAAAAGGAAAAATTGCTGGCTGTTT
>JAXISU010000407.1:0-2429 GCA_034680425.1 Cyclobacterium sp. | reverse complement strand
GGATGGATTGCCTTTTGAAACTTTACTCAGCCAAGCATGCCAACTACTTGCACCATCTGGACAATTTTGGGTGATTCTTCCTCCAAGACAGATGGGTGATTTCTGCAAGTTGTCTGAAGAAGTTTTGCTTTTTCCCAATTTCAGAATCCAGGTTCAAGACGCAGCTTCCAAGCCTGTCCATCGAGAAATTGTGTCCTTTTCTAAAACCAAAAATCTTCCTCCAATCCAGACTCGAGGATACTCGTTGAAAAATGAGGACGGAACCTATACGGAGGACTACAGGCAACTGATCTCCGGATTTTTATTGGGGTTTTAAAAGAAAAAGCCTAAGATTCTCCTTTAGCGGGCAAATAGTCAATTCAGCGGAATTGTATTCTCTGGGTATTGCTGTATTTTTGTTATTCGACAATTCCCACTTTCGATGCAACTGCTACGAACTTCATTCCTCTTTTTCATTCTTTTGGCATTTTGGTCCTGCACACAGGAGGACGAAACTCCTATCCTCGTCGCCACAGAAGAAGTCTTGTTTGTGGGGGGTGATAAAATCCGAATTTCTGGACGTCTCCTTGCCAACCGGGAAGTGTTGGCCGAAGACCATGGATTTGAGTTTTCTACCCAAGCCTCCTTCGCTAATCCCATCATCATTTCTCTTGGAGAAAAATCTCAACCGGGTCGATTTATTGGTGAAAAAAGCGGATTCAAACTGACCCAAACCTATTTTGTAAAAGCCTTTGCCACGATCAATGGTGCGCGTATCGAAGGAAAAGTCATCGAGTTGAGCACCTTGAGCCCCGCAGTAACCAGTTTTGCACCCAACTATGGAGTGGCAGGACAAGAGTTGGTGATTCAAGGAAAAAATTTTCCAGAAGGAACCAAGGTATTTTTTGGCACCCAGGAAGCACCAGTCCTTCAAAATGTATTTGAATCCAAGCTAACTGTAAAAATTCCTGCTCCCACGGGACAGATTCTGGTGCCCATCAAGTTGAGGATTCAAGACAAAGAAATTACCCTTTCGACCCTTTTTGAGTACCAAGCGGGTAAGTACACGAAAGTTTCAGATTTCCCTGGTGGCCTTCGGATTTACGAGAACATATCCTTTACGAATGCTTCAGGATTTCATGCGGGACTTGGCAAAGTCAGGTTCGGAGAAAATTATCCGAGATTTCAGCGCTTCAATCCTGCTACAGGTACCTGGAGCGAAGTAAACTTTCCTGGGAATCCACGTCGCTATGTATTCGGAAGCAACAATTACCTAGGTGGAGGAGCTATCGAAACTTCACGAGATGTCTTCAGTTATGATCGCAGCTTCTGGAAAATTAATGGAAGCAATTTCGAGCGATTAGGCGATCTTCCTTTCAACACAAGAGACGCCTTGGCCGTGGACTGGGATGGTGGCCTCCTTATGTTTGGAGGTTTGGACGGCGCCTCTCTTTTGGTACGTGCTTACGACCCCGTGAAACGGACCTGGTCAACCAAGGGAAATGCCCCAATTGCGTTGGGACGCAACGCCGCAGCCTTTGCTATAGCTACTCGGGTGATTGTCCTAGGAAGCAACGGGCAGGTATGGGAGTACAATCCCCCACTCGACAGCTGGCAGCTCCTAACTACCTATCCGGGCAACAAAGGACAAGGGTACCCCTTCTTAGAAGTTATCGGATCAAAAGCCTACTTGGGACTATTTAGAGCTACCCAGGAACTCTGGGAACTAAACCTAGAGACACTTACCTGGAAAGCAAAGAATCAAATCATTGGCCTGCCTCAAAGCATTACTAGCGGGTATTTCCAGTACAATGGATCCATTTATTTTCTCCGTGCCCCTGAAGAATCCGTGAGTGGAACCCTGACCATGGAATTGTACAAATTTGACCCAGACGCGATCTAAGCACCCCACTATGAAAAGAATTTTTCTAATTGCCTGTTTAATTCTAGGGCTTTCCTCAGCTTGGGCTCAAACTCCCGCTGTAAAGCGAGATGTGATTGGACGAGATATCGGCCAACTGAAAGGAATCAAACTTTCAGGCCGGATCACAGATGAAATTACCGGAGAGGCACTAGTAGGAGCTACAGTACGGATTCCGGAGCTGGAGCTAACCCGCATCACGGATGACAATGGTAGCTTTGAACTCGAAGTCTCCAGAGCAGAATACACGCTGGAGTTTCGCTATGTGGGATACGAAACCAAGATTTACCCCATCACGGCGGTAGGAGATGGAAGGCTTACGATCAAAATGCTCCAAGAGGATTTCACGCTCGATGACGTAGTGATCTATGGTAGTGATCCGGAGAAAAATATCCGTTCCACCAACATGGGTGCCGTCACGCTTAGTGTCAATACCATGAAGGAACTTCCTCCATTTATGGGAGAAATCGACATTGTACGCTCTTTGGCTACGCTACCAGGCGTGAGCCAAGTAGGAGAAGCTTCCTCT
>JAXISU010000406.1:0-2437 GCA_034680425.1 Cyclobacterium sp. | reverse complement strand
CTGATTATTGGCTTGGGATTGATCATTTGGCTAGGCTTTGGGCGTGTATTCGGATTTATCCCTCCGGCTGCTGATGGCCTAGGAGTAAATATCCGCACCACGACCCTCTGGTCGGGAATGACCCATGCTTTTCCAGGATTGGGCAAGGAATTTATGCCTTCTCTCAACGAAGGATCCTTCCTGCTCATGCCAAGTAGCATGCCTCATTCAGGTGTTCAAGAAAACAAGGAGGTGCTCCAAAAATTGGACATGTTAGTTGCTTCCATCCCAGAAGTAGAATTGGTCGTAGGCAAGGCAGGTAGGGCAGAAACAGCCATTGACCCTGCGCCCATCACCATGTATGAAAATACAATCAACTACAAGTCCGAATACGTGATCGATGCCCAAGGAAAACGACTTCGATTCAAGGTGGAAGATGGAAAATATGCCTTGAAAACAGGGAAATTCTTCGATCCAGAAACGGATTCGCTTCAAAACATGGCAGTAACAGAACTTGTTCCTGACGAGTCCGGAGAATACTTCAGGCAGTGGAGAGACCATATCCGTACCCCAGATGACATCTGGTCTGAGATCTTGAAGGTAGTCAACTTACCCGGGGTGACGAGTTCGCCCAAACTTCAGCCCATCGAAACCCGATTGGTCATGCTGCAAACAGGCATGCGTGCACCCATGGGTATCAAAGTATATGGTCCTGATTTAGAAACGATTGAATCCTTTGGTTTAAAATTAGAAGGCTACCTCAAAGAGGTGCCTTCGGTGAAAAAGGAGGCCGTATTTGCCGACCGAATTGTGGGCAAACCCTACTTGGAATTGGCCATTGACCGGGAAAAAATCTCCCGCTACGGATTGAATGTGGTGGATGTGCAGGAGTTTATCGAAACGGCCATTGGAGGCATGAAGTTGAGCACTACTGTAGAAGGCCGAGAACGCTTTCCAATCCGAGTACGCTATGCACGCGAATACCGGGATGATCCGGAAGCCATTGAAAATCTCCAAATCCCTACTCCTGTTGGCAACTACATTCCCCTAGGTCAGTTAGTGGACATCCAATATCGACCAGGCCCAGACATGATTCGTGGAGAAAATAGCTTCTTGGTAGGATTTGTCCTTTTGGATAAGAACGAAGGCTACTCCGAAGTAACCGTAGTAGAGCAAGCAACGAACTATTTGCAAGGGAAAATTGATTCCGGCGAACTGAAAGTTCCGGATGGGGTACGCTTTGAATTTTCAGGAACCTATGAAAATCAAGTTCGTGCCGAAAAACGCTTGGGCTTCATTGTCCCGCTCTGTTTGGTACTGATTTTCTTACTCCTCTATTTTCAATTCAGAGCCGTATCCACTACCTTATTTGTGTTCACAGGGATCGCAATGACCTTTTCTGGAGGGTTTTTGATGCTTTGGCTCTTTGGGCTAGATGGATTCTTGAATATTGACATTTGGGGCACCAACCTGCGTGACCTATTCCAAATGAAGGCATACAACTTGAGTGTGGCCGTTTGGGTAGGATTCATTGCCTTATTCGGAATCGCTACGGACGATGGTGTGGTCGTAGCCACCTACTTGGACCAGAGTTTTGCCATGAAAAAGCCAAGCAGCGTCCTTGAAATCCGCAATGCGGTCCTAGAAGCCGGAAAACGCCGAGTATTGCCTTGCATGATGACTACGGCTACGACGCTACTGGCATTAATTCCAATTTTCACCTCAACCGGAAAAGGCTCCGATGTGATGATCCCCATGGCCATACCGGCTTTAGGAGGGATGATTTTGGAAGTAACCACCGTATTCATCGTCCCTACCCTTTACTGCTGGTGGGCAGAACGAAAATTAACTAAGACCACAAAAATTGACAGCCATGAAGCAATTAGTTAAGGTGTTGATAGGAAGCGACTGCAAGCTGCAGCTCTACCGGATGCTTCCCCTCGGCAAGGTGCTGCGAGTACTCCTGTTCCTTTCTCTGGTAGGCACTCAGCCTCTTCAAGCACAATCCTTGGAAGACTACCTGCTGGAAGCAGCCAAGAATAATCCGGGTCTCCAGGCGGCTTATGCGCAGTACCAAGCCACAGCAGAGCAGGTCAATCAGGTGAGCATGCCCAATCCTGAATTTCAGGCAGGAGTATTTTTGCGGCCCATGGAACGATTTATGGGAAATCAGTCTACCGATTTACGGCTGATGCAAATGTTTCCCTGGAGAGGGATGCTTACAAGCCAAAAGGAAGAAGCCTACCAAATGGGTCAGGCAGAATACTACCGGTTTTTGGATAAGAAGAACCAACTCTTTCTTGAGGTAAAATCTATCTGGCTGGAGTTGCTGCTGCGACAGGGTGAACTAAAGCTTACGCAACAGACGCTAGACTACCTCAACAAGCAGGAAAGCCTCTTGTTGGTAAACTACCAGGTAGGGAATTCTACTGGGTTGAGTTCCCCTACCCCAAGCATG
>JAXISU010000405.1:0-2438 GCA_034680425.1 Cyclobacterium sp. | reverse complement strand
TTGCAAAAGCCCTACCTGAAGAAGTGGTCGAAGAAAATCCGGAAACAAGTCCAGTAAAAGCTCCCCTATTAAAAAGAAAAAAGGGAGCTTAAAAACTCCCTTTTTGTTTTATTGATTAGGATTTCGAAGGTCCTGAATCAGTTGAATCCTTCCCTGATTTGGCGATGGAATCTCGCATTGCAGTATCGGATTTCACATTCTCCATTTTGTAGTAGTCCATCACGCCCAACTGTCCAGAACGGAAAGCTTCGGCGATGGCTTTAGGAATCTCTGATTCTGCCTCAATTACTTTTGCACGCATCTCCACATTTCTAGCTTTCATTTCCTGTTCCAAAGCTACAGCCATGGCTCTTCGCTCCTCAGCTCTTGCCTCGGCCACTTTCAAATCCGCAGAGGCCTGATCTATTTGAAGTTTAGCTCCAATGTTGGCTCCTACATCGATGTCTGCGATATCAATAGAGAGGATTTCAAAGGCTGTGCCTGCGTCAAGGCCTCTGGATAAAACCAGCTTAGATATTTTGTCAGGATTCTCCAACACTGACTTGTGATTTAAAGAAGAACCAATAGAAGTCACAATTCCCTCTCCTACACGTGCCAAAATGGTTTCCTCACCAGCACCACCAACAAGCTGTGCAATATTTGCACGAACGGTCACTCGAGCTTTTGCCACCAACTGGATCCCATCCGCTGCCACTGCAGCCACATTAGGGGTATTGATCACCTTTGGATTTACAGAGATTTGTACTGCCTCAAATACATCTCTGCCAGCCAAGTCAATCGCAGTAGCCTGCTTAAAACTTAAGACAATATTGGCCTTATCCGCAGAAATTAAAGCACGAATGACGGTAGGAACATTTCCTCCAGCCAAATAGTGGGTTTCCAAGTCATTGGTGGTTAATTGCAAGCCTGCCTTTGTCGCCGTAATCATCGCGTTGACAATCAAGCTCGGCGGCACTTTTCGAATCCGCATCCCAATCAACTCTCCAATCCCAACGCGCACATTTGAAAACTGGGCCGTAATCCAAAGATTAACGGGAACAAAGTACAAGAAAATAAAAAGTAGGGTGATCCCTGCAAAAGCAGCAATCAGGACGAATAAAGAACTGTCTTCAAACATAGTTTATTAGTTTACACTGATTTTATTGTTTTCAATTTTTATAATCGTCACGGGTGTATTGACCTCAATAAACCCCGATTCGGATTTTACTTCCACCCAAATTTCATTGAAAGAAGCCTTACCATAAGGTTTGATATCGGAAACAGCCAGACCTTTCATTCCTACTTCCAATCCGTCTGTTCGTCCATCAAAGGCACCGCCCGATTGGGTGGATTTAAGCGAGAATTTTTTCCAAATCCCAGAACTAAACCCGTACCACACAGCCGCAAAATTAATCACCAAAGTCACCCCAGTAATCCAAATTGCTACCGAATACTCAAAATTAAGAAAAGCAAATGTCAGCCCCGCCAAACTCACCAAAAAGCCAAAAATACCTACCACGGTAGTCCCAGGAATGAAGATAATTTCAACGACTAGCAGGATTAAGCCGATGAGTAGCAGCGTACTTAGGACTAAAATTTCCATAAGAAGTAAAATGAATTGGCTCTAATCTACTAGAATCTGCTGAATACTTGATTCAAAAGAAAAAAAAACCCGGAAAATCCGGGTTCAGTTCAACTCTAAAAAGAATCAATACGCTTTCGCAAAGAGCACCCTCCCCACGGAAGGCTTCCCGGTATACACACAGGTACCGGCTTCCTGCACTTGATCCAAAGGAATGCATCGAATGGTTGCTTTGGTAAGTTCTTTGATTTTGTCCTCAGTCTCTGGTGTTCCATCCCAGTGCGCTGAGAGAAAACCAGCCTTTTCCTCCAAAACCTGCTTGAACTCATCCCAACTATTGACCTCAGTGGTATTTTCTTTTCTAAAGTCAAAAGCCTTCTGGTAAATACCTTCTTGAATTTCATCCAAAAGCCCACCGATTTTTTCAGCAATAGGCATTTCCTCCCAATGGAAGGATTCTTTGGTGAGTGTGTCCCGTCTGGCTAGCTCCAAGGTCTTGTTTTCCAAATCCCTTGGGCCAAGCGCGATGCGAACAGGCACCCCTTTCAATTCGTATTCAGCAAACTTCCAACCTGGCTTTTGGGTGTCTCGGTCGTCGTACTTTACGCTGATGCCTGCTTTCCGAAGGTCAGCCATGATTTCCTTGGCCTTTACAGAAATCAAGGCCAACTCTTCTTCTCCACGGTAAATCGGTACAATGACCACTTGAAAAGGAGCCAATTTAGGAGGCAATACCAAACCATTGTCATCGGAATGCGCCATAATCAAAGCGCCCATCAAACGGGTACTTACGCCCCAAGAAGTCCCCCAAACGTAATCCAAACCACCTTCTTTGGTGGCAAATTTCACCTCAAAAGCTTTTGCGAAATTCTGACCC
>JAXISU010000404.1:0-2442 GCA_034680425.1 Cyclobacterium sp. | reverse complement strand
CTTGCTTGCCGGGGCCTCCATGGCACAAACCAAGCCGCTGACGGGGCTCGTGTTGGATAGCCTCAATCGGCCTATTGCCTATGCCAATGTGGTGGCCATCAATCAAAGCACGCAGAAAATTGCCGGGTTTGGCATCTCCAACAACGAGGGCAAGTTTAAGGTGACCTTGCTTGAAGGCCCTTCCTACCTGATTCGCGTTTCTTTTGTGGGCTACCGGCAGTTTGAACAAGCGCTCAATACCTGGGATTCCGATACCCCACAGCTGGTCATCCTCAAACAAAGTGATACCCAACTTGGACTGGTAGAAGTGGTATCTGAGATGCCAGTTACCATGAAAGGGGATACGCTCACCTACAAAACCGATGCGTTCACCACAGGCACTGAGCGCAAGCTAGAAGACGTCTTGGAAAAACTCCCGGGCTTCCAAGTGGATGAGGAAGGTGGCGTGAAGGTGCAAGGAAAAACTGTTGATAAGGTGCTGATTGATGGAAAGCCGTTTATGGATGGGAATACCAAATTGGCCACCAAAAACCTGCCCGCCAATGCGGTGGATCGGGTGCAGGTATTGAAAAACTTCAACGAAGTTGGCCCCATGCGCGGCTTGGATACCAACGAGAACTTGGCACTCAATATCCAACTGAAGGATGGGAAGAAAAACATGGTCTTTGGAGACCTGACCGCAGGTGTAGGTCCTCAGAAACGGTATTTGGCGCATGCCAATACCTTTTACTATGCGCCCAAACTCAATGTCAACTTTATTGGCGGCACGAATAATGTAGGGGAGCAGCCCTTTACCTTGCAGGATTATTTCCGATTTTCGGGAGGCATGGGAGGACTTGCTTCTCGTGCTGGATCCCGCGTACAGGTCAATGGGGAGGACTTGGGAATTCCAATGGCCACTCGCTCCAATGCCAATTCCCTGGAAACCAACTTAGCAGCCTTCAACCTGAACTATTCTCCATCCTCCAAATGGAGGCACACGGGCTTTGTGATCGGGTCCACGTCAAACAATGGCTTGGGAAGTTCTTCCCTACGCACCTACTTGAATTCTGGGCAAAACAATAAGGAGGAACTTTTGTCTTCCACTGCGGTAGAAAATAAATCTGGTTTGGCCAAGTATGCCATCACCTACACTCCTAAAGAAGAGACCTATTTGAAGTACAGCTTTTTTGGTAAGCTTTCTGAGATTCAGAATGGGAACCTGCTCAATTCTAGTTTCGGGAATTTTGCCCAAAACATCAACACGCTGTCCTCTCGCAATCCTTACGCCCTGCAGCAAAAGCTGGAGTGGTACCATGCCCCTGACGAGGATCAGGTGTTTAGCATGGAGATGAACTGGGAGAAGAAATTTTCAGATCCTTTCTTGGACCTTACCTCCTCGGTCAAGCCACTCGTAGGATTGTATGCGATTCCTAATGCAGAAAGCTACCGTCTCCTTCAAAACCAGGAACTCCACACGGAAACTTTAGAACAAGTATTCAATTATTACTATATTCTAAACCCTACCAATCACCTCAATTGGTCTTTTGGGATGCAGCAGCTTAACCAGGATTTTGTGAGTGGATTGAGTCAAGTGGGTTCCAGACAGATTTTTGATGCGTTTGGAAATGACAACGAATTTGATTTCCAAGACATTTACCTCGGAATGAGCTGGAAGACCAAATGGAAGGATTGGATCCTTAGTCCATCGGCCAACCTCCATCGCTACCAATGGAGCGACACACAAGCAGGAGAGAAGTTGGAGCAGGACCGTCTGTTGGTATTGCCCGCGATGTATGCGAAGTGGAACCTGACCTCCAATCGCTCTTTGACCTATCGCTGGGGAACAGAGGCCAACTTTATGGATATCCAAAAGCTGGCTCAAGGCCTGCTTTTGCAGGATTACAATGCGTTGTTTCGTGGAAATCGGGCCCTAGATAATGGTCTTTTCAACACCCATACCCTTTCCTACACGCATTTTGATATGTTTTCTGGCTTGATGGTCTTTGGAAACGCCAACTACCAGCGCAAGCGAAATGACTTGGTGACTACCACCGACTTCATCGGAATCAACCGCTTATTTTCAGTGCTCAACGTGGAACCGGTCAATAAGACCTTGAATGGAGATCTTCGGGTAGACAAATCCTTCAACAAGATGAAGTTTGAATTAGGTGGAAATTGGAATGCTTTCCAGACCAATTTGTTTTTGGATGATCAGCTGACCCAGAATGAGCAGTTTTCCCAAACCTACGACACCAAGTTGACCAGTACCTTCTTCAAGGTTCTGGAAGCCAAGATTGGGTATTCCTTCACGGCAAACCAATACGTGTCGGGAAGAATCGATAATACCTTCACCACACACAGCCCCAAACAAGAACTCGACATGCATAAGGTGACTGGCTAAAATCTGGTGGCAGATTATACCTAATAGGCTTACCTCAACCAAGCAGTGGGTACTAGAAG
>JAXISU010000403.1:0-2453 GCA_034680425.1 Cyclobacterium sp. | reverse complement strand
TTCCAAGTTTTTCCTGTTTTGGGATGCACCACGGTAACACCATAGTCAATCCAAACGTTGGAAGCACCAGAACCTATGCGCAGGTATTGAATGCCGGAACCAAGGGGATTTATTGGGCTTACGGCCAATACCAGAGTCAAATGGGGTCCATTTTCGACGCGATTCCCCTTTTCATCCGAGGAATAGGTGTATACTACGGAGCGCTTGCCGGAAGCTTGCGCAGCAGGAATCTCCCCCAAAGTAGTAGCGCGTGTGACGAATACCTCAAAGTCTGCTACGGTAGTTTCTTTACTTGCTTTCAGGTCGTGTAGCACCACCTTGCTTGCAGCCGGTCCCCAATCAAAGCCCTCCATCACGAGGGTATAGGAACCCGGATTTGCGGCAGGTGTACTCGCCCACAAAGTGGCGCAAGACAAGAAGAAAAGAATGGCAAGCGATAGGAGCTTTTTCATAGGAGTTTGGGTCATGAGTTAACGAGAAGAAATATTCAAAAAAAAGCGGACAATCCCAGCAAAAATTATCCAGTCGGTGAAAATTAGCAGCAGGGGATCAAATCCCATGGGTCGAGGTCACCCCTTCCAAACAACAAACCGGCTGACTTCAGGTGAAATCAGCCGGTTTGGATAGGAAAAGTCTTGAGTGATCTGCTTTTTATAACAGGCCTTATTCGTAGCGCAGGGATTCGATAGGATCCAGTTTGCTTGCCTTGTAGGCCGGAATGTACCCTGCCAACAAGCCCACGATGATACAAATCACAAAGGAAATAATCATCCAAAGCCAAGGAACCAAGAATCCTCCTGGACCAATAAAGTTGGCAATCACGTTGCCAATCAAAATACCGAGCAACATGCCAAATATTCCCCCAATCACACAAATCGTGATTGCTTCAATTAAGAATTGCTGCCGAATGCGAAGTGGCGTAGCACCCAATGCCTTGCGAATACCAATTTCGCGAGTTCGCTCGGTCACAGATACGAGCATAATATTCATCAAGCCGATAGACGCACCCAATAGCGTGATAAATCCAATTCCAAAGCCTCCAATGCGCAAGTATCCCGCCACTTCTTCCAAGCTCTCGGCTACCGACTCACTCTTGGACAATTCAAAGGAATCCGGCTGTGCCACGCGATCCTGACGAATCTTGCGCATCATGCCTGTGGCCTGTCCCATTTCGTAATCAATTTTACCGGGATCGGAGGCTACCCCCGTGATGCGGTAGTTGAAGGTGCCTCGAAAATCAAGTCGGGCCGCATTTTCAATGGGAATCAAAATTTGTCGGTCAGCTCCCTGATCTTGCCCCACTCCTCCTTGCTTGTCCAACACGCCAATAACGGTGTAAGGCTTTCCAAAAATGGTGATGGATTGGTTGAGGGCTTCTTCCCCTTCGGTAAATAAGGTTTCTTCCAATTCCTTACCGATGATGGCCACATTGTTGCCGTAGCGAACTTCCAACTGAGAAAAATTACGGCCCTCCAACAATTTCATGGCCTTGATGGCCAAGTAGTTCTCGTCTCCACCACGAACGCGGATGTTGGGATTGGTTTTTTTGGATCCCCGTTTGATCTCTGCAATGCCAGAGGCAGTAGCAAAGACGGTAGAAATGCCGATGGAGGCATATTCCTCCTTGAAACTTTGGGCTTCACGGAAAGTAATCGGTGGATAAGTTTTCTCGGTTTTCCCCTCTTGAACCACCCTCCCTCCATTGAAACCGCTGCTTACCAGATCAAATGAGTTGGCCCCAAGTCCGGCGAAACTTTCTGCAATCTGGGCTTTGATCCCATCAATCGCGGTGAGCATCCCTACTAGGGAGGATATTCCGATGGCAATGATTGCCCCAGTGAGCACCGTTCTGAGGAGGTGAACTTTCACTGAGTTCAAGGCTTCCCGGACATTTTCGATCAAATTCATGGTATGTTCGTTTTGGAACAGCTATTCTAGTTGGTTCTACTTCTTTCTCTGAAGTATAGGTAAAAAAAACATTTCTACGCAAGTTACCTCGGATTTTTGAGGAGAACGAAGATTTGGAGAGACTTTTTTGTACTAAGCACGAAAATCCATTAGAAGCAAGAGACAAGAAACAAGAGATTAGACACTGCCATGTAAAAGGTGACAAGTTTGCTTCAGAATTACCATTTGGGCATAATTCGAATTCTACTTAGTAATTGTCTCTCGGTTCCCGTTTCTTGTCTCTCGCCTCTCGTTTCTTGCTTCTTGCCTCTCCCCTCTTGCTTCTCCTTAGTCAAACAAATACCAACTAATTCCCAAATCCAAGAACGAGCGGTAGCCAGTGTAATCTGGAGTTACGAAATACCCTTCCTGAGCCATCAAACCGGCATTCAAGTGGTTGTACTTGAAAAGTACGCGGGTTCGGTTGATTCGGAAATCCACGAAAAGGTCCAACACAGGATAGCCCTGCACCTCAAAACTGTTTTGCAAATGAAACTGCTGTAAGG
>JAXISU010000402.1:0-2465 GCA_034680425.1 Cyclobacterium sp. | reverse complement strand
ATCATCGGCGACCTACTTCAGATCATTACGATTCTGGGAGTCATGTTTTACATCGACTGGAAACTCACGCTCGTCTCCCTCAGCACGCTTCCTCTTTTGGTGATCTCCACCTACGTATTTAAGGAAAAAATCAAAGTCACCTTCAACGACGTGCGCAATGCCGTGGCCAACCTGAATTCCTTCCTGCAGGAACACATTACCGGGATGACCATCGTACAGCTTTTTAATCGGGAAAATAGAGAATACGAGAAATTCAAAGAAATCAACCGCGAGCACCGTGCTGCCCATATCCGTTCGGTCCTCTACTATTCCGTGTATTTTCCAGTGGCAGAGATCATCCAAGCCATCGGCATCGGACTTGTCGTCTGGTATGGCGCGGTAGGCGTACTCGGGATGGATCTGCAGATCGGTATTTTGATCTCCTTTATCATGTACCTGCAACTCTTTTTCCGACCCATTCGGATGATTGCAGACCGATTCAATACGCTCCAAATGGGTGTGGTGAGTTCCTCTCGAATCTTCAAGCTCCTTGCCTCCAGCGAGCACATCGCCAATGAAGGCAGCTTCAGCCCAGAAAAGGTGCAAGGAAATGTAAAACTGGATCAGGTTTGGTTTGCCTACAAGGAGGAAGACTACGTGCTCAAGGACATTTCCTTTGAGGTGAAAAAAGGCCAAACCATTGCCCTAGTAGGTGCTACAGGTGCCGGCAAATCCTCCATCATCAACTTGATTTCTCGCTTTTACGAAATCAACAAGGGCGCCATCACCATTGACGGCACCAACATCCAAGAGTTTGAACTAAGCGCCCTCCGCAAACACATCGGCGTGGTGCTGCAAGATGTATTCTTATTTTCCAGTAGCATCTACCAAAACATCACCTTGGGCAATCCAAACATTACCCGAGAGCAAGTGATGGCAGCAGCTGAACTCGTAGGCGCCTCCAAATTCATCGAGAAACTCCCGGGTGGATTGGATTACAATGTGATGGAACGGGGAGCCACCCTTTCGGTGGGGCAGCGCCAACTGATTTCCTTTGTGCGGGCCATGGTGTACAATCCCGAAATCTTGATTTTGGACGAGGCCACCTCTTCCGTGGATTCGGAAACAGAGGAACTGATCCAGGAATCCATCGAAAAAATGATGCAGGGCAGAACCTCCATCGTGATCGCACACCGCCTGTCCACCATCCAGAAAGCAGACCAAATCCTGGTGCTGAACAAAGGGGAAATTGTAGAACGAGGTACCCACGATTCCTTACTGGAGCATGGAGGTTATTACACCCAACTGCATCAAATGCAACGAAAAATGGCAACGCTTTAATTCCGTTTTTGCAATGCGACTAGTAGTAACCGCACTTCTCCTCCTACTTCCGATTTTAAGCTATTCCCAAGAGAGGGGTCTTGGCCTCCGCTTTGGAGATCCCTTTTCCATCAGTTACAAAGACGTGGTAAAGGACTACCTTACCTATGAGATCTTGATGGGTTCCGGTAGCATCAACACGAATGCTTACTACCAGAAATCTTTTGCGCGCCGACCTCCAAGTTCCGACGCTAGGGTAGTTTCCCTTACCGGCACGCGAGGGGTGGCCCTATCCTTTCGAATGGCGCTCCACACGGATTTGACCGAAGTCTTTGAATTGGAAGAAGGGTATTTATTGGGGTATGCTGGTCTAGGTGCACAGTTTCGAACTACCCAGGTCAACTACCAGTACACGACAATCAGCGACAGCATCGATTTCCTCAAAGCCATACAACTCGAAAACCGCACCAACGGGGATTTAGGACCGGAAGCTTTTTTGGGAGCGGAATATTACTTTGACCCGGTTCCTTTTTCCGTATTTGTTGAAGCAGGAGTATTTACTGAACTCATAGATCGTGCCCACCTCAAAGGTCAGGGGGGTATCGGCATTCGTTATTTGTTTTGAATATGAAAAAAATCAAAATCACCGTCCTCTTCTTGGCAATCCTTGGTGTTGCAGGCTACTTTCTTTTTGATTATTTGGGAGGAAATCGCCCGGTAGAACTGAGCCTAGTAGCCAAATCTCCAGACACGCTTACAGGGAAAACATTCCGAGGTACTCCCGTAGACAAAGGATTGGAAGCGGTATTTCAAACCATCCAAGGAACCCAAAAATTGCACCCAGGAACATCCCTGCACACGATTTATTATGTGGAGCCGGCAGGCAAATTGGATACCATGGAAGTTTTTGCTGGGATTAATCTTCCCTTTGGTACCCAAGACTTGGAGGTAAAGAAATTCTCCGAGACCCGATACATTTTAGCCAAGGTAACGGGTAGCAAATGGGTGATGCCTGGTCCAGAAAACATCAAAGAAAAAATTCAAGAATTTGCTGAGGCCAATAAACTGACCCTAAGCGGCTACTACATCGACAAGATTGTCAGCGAAACTGAAGTTCAGGTCCTTGCTCCGGTCCGCTAAAGAGGTTTATCCTCCAATTATTCCTT
>JAXISU010000401.1:0-2466 GCA_034680425.1 Cyclobacterium sp. | reverse complement strand
TTTTCCCAGCAACCAGAATCTTCCCGCTGTAAGTGGAATCATTGAGTACAAAATCAGCCTTTGGCGTTCCAGCAGAGTCGTAGCGCCAATCGCGAAACAAGTTGTCTCCAAAGCCTTCTCTTTCTGTTGCCTTTAAAAAGCGAGCAGGGATGATTTGGTCCGTATCCACATTCTCTGTCGAAAGTGGTACGGCTGTGCTCTGTAGGATGGTAAATTTATCGTATGCCATTTTTTCTTAGTCCAATTGTGGTAAAATTAGCGAGAGGGTAGCGCTATCCGTGTACTCCATAAATTCCGCCTGCCTTCCGCAGGTAGGTATTTTCAAGCTTTAAATACTTCCCGTGGATCGGTGATTTTTCCTGTAATCGCTACAGCAGCCACCGTCAGTGGAGAAGCGAGTAAGGTGCGGGCACCCGGTCCTTGCCGACCTTCAAAGTTTCGGTTAGAGGTAGAAACAGCATATTTGCCAGCAGGAATCTTATCGTCATTCATGGCAAGGCAAGCCGAGCAACCTGGTTGACGTAACTCAAATCCTGCTTCTTCCAAAATAGCAACCAATCCTTCGGCTTGGGCTTGTTTTTCCACTTCCCGAGATCCTGGTACAATCCAAGCAGTAATGGAATCTGCCTTTTTATGCCCTTTCACAAATTGAGCTACTGCACGGATATCCTCGATACGCCCGTTGGTACAGGAACCTACAAATACGTAGTCTACCGATTTTCCAAGGATTGGTTCCCCTGGTGCAAATCCCATGTAGTCTAAGGCTTTGAGGTAAGAGGTCTTGTTGGAGCCTTCCATGCCCTCGGTGGATGGGATGTTTTCTACTACCTTGATGCCCATGCCTGGATTGGTACCATAGGTAATCATCGGTTCAATATCCGCAGCATCAAAAGTCAACTCTTCATCAAACACTGCCCCATCGTCGGTACGCAAGGTGTTCCAATAGGCCACCGCTTTTTCCCATTCTGCACCTGCGGGAGCATATTGCTTTCCTTTTAGAAAATCGTAGGTGGTTTGATCTGGAGCAATTAACCCTCCACGAGCACCCATTTCGATGGACATGTTGCAAATCGTCATGCGAGCTTCCATGGATAGGCTTCGGATGGTCGAACCTGCATATTCTACAAAATAGCCAGTGGCACCTGCCGCTGAGATTTTGGAGATGATGTAGAGAATAATGTCTTTGGAGGTTACGCCTTTTCCTAGCGCTCCTTCTACTGAGATGCGCATTTTCTTAGGCTTGGACTGCATGATGCATTGGGTAGCCAATACCATCTCCACTTCGGAGGTACCGATACCAAAAGCAATGGCACCAAAAGCACCGTGCGTGGAAGTATGTGAATCCCCACAAACAATGGTCATTCCGGGTTGAGTTACCCCCAACTCTGGGCCGATCACGTGGACGATACCATGGTGTGCAGATCCCAAGTCATGCAATTCAATGCCGTACTTCGCACAATTCTCGCGAAGCTTTTCTACTTGCATTCGAGAAAGCTTGTCCTTGATCGTCTGGTCTTGATCTACCGTAGGCACGTTGTGATCTGGAGTGGCAATGGTTCGGTGTGGGTACTTTACTCCTATTCCTCTTTTCTCCAAATTCAAGAAAGCCACGGGTGAAGTCACTTCGTGAATGAAGTGCTTGTCGATGAAAAATACATCAGGGCCAGCGGGCACGGATTTGACTACGTGTGCATCCCAGATTTTATCAAATAAGGTGTTCTTTTCCATAGTTAGGCAGTCGCATATTCTTTGACTGGAATTTTGTTGAGTGCATCGACAAAGGCTTGCGCGGAAGCAAGGACGATGTCTTGATTGGAGGCAAAGCCATAATAGGGCTTGTCAGACTTGATGAGACGCATGTGCACCTTGGCAACATCGTCACTTCCCTGAGTCATGGCCTGAATGAGGAACTCCTCAAGTTCTACCTGAGGTTGTACGAGTGATTCAATGGCTTTCAACACTGCATCTACTGGTCCTACACCCGTAGAAATTGAGGAATGGTGTTCATTTCCGATTTTAAGGTGTACCTCTGCTTGGATAGTTCCATTGGAGGTGTACTTGACATCACCCAATTCAATGAAATTGGAATCCTCAATGTATTTGCCCACTAGCTCCAATAAATCTTTTCTCCCTACATCCCGCTTGGAATCAGCTAAGATTAGAAACGCCTCATACACTTCACGTAATTCCTCTCCTTCGAGTTCCACTCCCAAGGCATCCAGGTGATGCTTGAGTGCAGCTCTTCCAGAACGTGCGGTGAGTACAATGGTGGACTCGGAAACACCCACTTCTTTGGGGTCGATGATTTCGTAATTTTCGCGATGCTTCAAAACCCCATCCTGATGGATTCCTGAGGAGTGTGCAAAAGCATTTCTTCCCACAATGGCCTTGTTGGGCTGCACCGGCATGTTCATCAATTTGGATACCAGTCGGCTGGTGTGGTAGATTTTTGGAGTGACAATATCC
>JAXISU010000400.1:0-2469 GCA_034680425.1 Cyclobacterium sp. | reverse complement strand
GTTCGTAACGGTAGTCGGGCAAAAAAACGAATTTCATTAAGTCAATGGCTCCTTCCCAGGAGATCTTTTTGGAAACATCCGACCGAAGGCAAACGGCCTCTCTGTTCGAGAAATGGATGGTCAAACTCAGATCTAAGATTACATCTCGATCTACTTTTCTATACTGAATAGTCAGCGGAGCTTCTTTCTTTTCAAGTTCGTAAATGGCCTGAATGAGGTCCTGAGCCATCAATTGCCATTCTTCCTGGTTGGAAGGAATCTTCAAACCTTCGCTTTTGCTACCTTCCATGGGGGTCAAGGTAATTCCTCCCTCGTCTATCCCTTTTTTGGTCCAGCGACTTGCCTGGAGGAGTTGCTTAATTGGCCCAATCCACACTGATGGCACATTGCCTTGGTAGCGGTAATCATCTTCCAAACTAAATCCCTCATCAAAAATTTCCTCTTCGGTGAGTTCCTCTCGATCGGTGTAGTGTAAGTCTAGTTGGGTACTCAATACACCTGTTGACCAATCCAAGGCAAGCCGAAATACATGGCTGTAGGGAGGAGGCAAGACGCCTGAATCGTATTCCAATACAAGTCCTGTGGTAGTGGGAGGTAAACTCATCGAGATAGCTTTTCACAAAAGTATGGTTTTTTAGGGATTTAACTGGTTATTTTGCCTTCCCATCCCGATCCCCCATGGAAGACTTACTCGACCACATCAGCCAAGAGATTTACAGCAACTCCTACGTTGTCGTGGATAATTTTGTAGACGAAGGCTTTCGAAAGGCCCTTTTGAAGGAGCAAACTGATTTATTGAACCAGGGTCAATTTACAAAAGCTGCCGTAGGAAAAGGGGATCAAAAGCAAGTGCGTGCTGAAATCCGAAGCGATGAGGTGCTCTGGATGGATGCCACAGCCTTGAGTCCCTTGCAAGCAATTTTTTGGGAAAAGGTAGCAGAAGTACAGCAGGTGCTCAACCGTCGCTGTTTCCTGGGCTTAAAATCCTTTGAAGGACATTTTGCCCGGTACCCGATAGGATCTTTTTACAAGCGACACCTGGACCAGTTTCATGCCGTGCCGCATCGCATCGTTACTATCATTCTTTACCTTAATGAATCTTGGACGGAAGCGGATGGAGGTCAGTTGCGCATGTATTTTCCACAAGAAGACGGTAGCGAACGGGTAGAAGATGTGTTGCCCCTAGGCGGACGCCTGGTGGTGTTTTTGAGTGAAGAGATCCCGCACGAGGTGCTGCCTACGCGCAAAGAACGAATTTCGATTACGGGCTGGCTTCGGAATATCGACTAGCGCAGGCTTATTTCTAAGGAAACAGCCGTTTTTCCCAAAACGAAAGCAGCCTTCTCGAAGGAGGGAGGTCCAAAGTAAACTTTGGGATTTTTGGAGAAGCCGAACTTTTCGGTAGGATACCCCACTGCATTGGTGCTCAACTTCCCATTGTTGTCTAGATCATGAATCACGCCGATGGCATAAGTGCCAGCGGGGAGATCGGTGAGTTTGAAGTTTGCTTTTCCACTCTTTGGACTTAGCGAAATGCTCCGAACTGCCTGTTTGACCTGGTCAGGGAATCCGCTAGGCTTGGAAAACACCAAGATGCGGATGCTCCCGGCATCACTGCTCGCTCCGCTGATGGACACCTGAAGGTTTGTTTGATTGCTTTGTCCCAGCGTTTCCAATGTGAAAAGAAAGCTAACGAGAAGTAAGAAGTAGTTCATAGGGAAACGGCTGTTGCGTGACGGTTGATCTTTCTAGTTGGGGTATACGCAAACGCCGCTTTAAAGTAGACCTTTTTTGGAACTTCGTACTTTCCCAAGATTTGACCAAGGCCTGCTTCCAGGCCAAGTCGCTTATTTTCTTCGGCTGTTCCCTCCACATACAAGACCAATTGCTCTCCCAAACGGCTATCGTTTTCCCCAAACAAAAAATAGGCGCATCCTGGGCAAGTTTCCTCGAGTAGAGGAGCGATTCGGCGTTCCAATTGTTCAGGAAAAAGTTTGATTCCTCCAGAATTAACCACAAAATCAGCTCTACCTAACCAAGCGAATGTATTTTTTGACCGAAGTTCAATTGTGTCATTCGTTTGTATTTTTTCGGACCCACTCATGGGAGATTGGATCCAAAGGCAATCCTGTTCATTGATCCCGATGGCTACACCCGGTAGGGCTTGGTACACCAATTCACCTTCTTCGATGGGGGCCAAAGCAATGTGCGAGACCGTTTCGGTCATTCCAAAGGATTGCCAGGCTCGAATTCCCTGTTGAACCAGCTCCTGTTGGATTTTATGCGGTAAAGCGGCTCCTCCGATCAGTACATGAGGGATGGACTGGAGTAGTTTTCTGCTTTTTTATTCTGCCAAACCCCCTTCCAACAGCAGAGGAACTAGCCCCACCAACGTAAATTGTTAGGCTAGTCCTACTAAGGGATTTGCACAAGCTTACAACAAGCTGATTTGGCAATCCCAAACCAAGG
>JAXISU010000399.1:0-2502 GCA_034680425.1 Cyclobacterium sp. | reverse complement strand
GTACTATCTTTTGGAGGGTTAAAGCTGAACATGTTTCCATAAAACTCGCCTTTTTTCACCCAGTTGATTCGATTCATAGGATTCCAGTGGCCTTCCTGATCGGTGACGATAAAGGTTCCATCAGGATTGATGCAGACCCCATTTGCAGCCCTGAATCCTGTAGCAACGATTTCAGTTTGCTGTCCGTCTTTGCTGACTTTGATCAAGGTGCCATGCTGCGGCACTAGAGCTTCCCGAGCATGCCGAGCGCTTTTGGCATAGTAGAAATTCCCTTCCTTATCTACCTGTAGTCCCATGGCAAACTCGTGAAAATGGTCAGTCACCTGATGGTCAGAGTTGAAGGCTTGATAGAAATCTGTCTCCCGATCCCCATTCAAATCATGTAATTTGACCAGCTGGTCCCGGCAGGTGACGAAAATTTGTTCATTCACCACCTTGATGCCCAAGGGCTGGAAAAGCCCCGAGGCGATTCGCTGCCAGGTGAGTTTCCCTGTATTTTGGGTAAATCCTTCTACCAACCAAACATCCCCATCTGTGGAGCAGATTACCCCTTTGTTGGGATCTTTGAAAAAATCCAAGCCACTGAGCCTAAATTGATTTTTCCAAGGGCTATCAAAAGGAGGGTTCATCAGGTCTACCTGAAAAGGTCCTTCCTGTGTGCCCATGGTGACCTGGGAACTTAATTTTTTAGGAAACCGTGAAGGTCCTCCCGCAGTCATGGTCACCAAGGATGCTGGGGGAGCTGAACTTTTAGCGTAATCTGTAAGGCCCTTCGTACCGGCGCTTCCAATTAGAATTTTGACTTGTACAGGAGCTGAAGGCATTGTTTCCATGACCATAAAGCCGTTTTCCTTTTTCAATACCGCCCCTTTTCCAATCAGAGCTACCGCGGTTTTATCCGGAGCAATCCGCATTTTCAAAGGTTTAGCTGTAGGGCTTAGGTTTAGCGTTCTGGTAAATACCGGTTGATTCTGCCAGCTTTCCATACCAAAAGATTCGAGCACTTTGGTACTTCCCACGGTGTAGGAAAGAATTACCTGATCTTTAAATTGATATAGTCCTTGGTATTGTGCCCAAGTGCGGGGAAGCGGGCCAAACTTCCGCTTGTCACGAGCCTGGAATCGTGGATCCTCAAATTTTCCATTGGCCGGATTTGCCCAACCTGGCCCAACGGGATTCTCAAAATGAAGATTGCCTACTGTTCTGGGAGAAATATTGTGTTTCCCGTTAAAAAGAATCGCATCCCAATCAATAAATCCTTCTCCGGTCCAGGCTCCTGCCACCCGCATCAGGTCATGGTCAAACATCATCCAGGCCTTGCCCGCTGCCACGCCACCTACTCCCTGATCCACCCTCACCGCAATTCCTTTGTAGGCAAAGTTGGCATCGACTAAATTCTCGTCAGCAAGGGGAGAGGGACCTTTGGATTGCTCCCGTTCCGGGGCATCTTTGCCGACCAGCTCGTAGGTGTTGATCAGAAAGTTGCCATAATCCATTTCTGCCCAGGGCTTAAATTCTTTCGGGGCTGGCCCTTTATTGCTACCGGAAGGCAATCCTGCCAGATAAGTAGAATCGATTTCAAAAAACTGTCCCGGATTTTTTTCTTTGAGGTAGGCTTCTCTCAAGTAATTAATGATGTCATACTTCTCTACAGGGGTGAGGTGAACTTGTGGAGGCATGGAGCCGTAGCCTCTGGTAAGCACTTGATAAATCGAATAGGGGTCTTTCCCAAGGTTGAAGGTATCTTCCCAGAATTTGAAGGCAGTGGGTATGGATCCAAGTTGGTCCGGATTTCCATGGCAATTGAAGCAGACATTGTTGTAAATATGTTCGCCCGTACGGATGGATTCATCGAATCGGTCATCTAGCGCAGTCAGTAGCCCCTTGTGATCAAGGTCTTTTTCGTAGTCCGGCAATTCTGATTCTTGAAGAATAAAGGAGCCCGAACTAGCCAATTCGGAATCAGTTGAACTGGGTTTGCAGCTAAAATTCAGAAGTGCTGCAAGCAGAAAATAAACTCCTAGTCGAATCCTATTCATTTCCATGGGGTGGTTTTTTTGGGTGTTGGGGGTGCTGATAAGGTGAAATCAACTTTTTGCTAGTAATCCATATTCCACCTTACCATGCCCATCTGGGGTGGTGTAAAATGGCCTTTTTTCAATTTCATAATTTTTGTCCGAAGGAATCCCTAAAGCATGGTACACCGTTTGGTGGATGCTCGCGATTTTGATCGGGTTTTCGATGGTTTTGCAGGGGCGTTCATCGGCTGTTTTTCCAAAAACATGGCCACGCTTGATGCCTCCGCCAAACATCAGGATGGAGCAACCGTCAGTGAAATGGCGGTGCATGCCATAATTTTTTAGGTCATTTATGATATCGGGAACCTCTACCTGATCTTGAACTTTTAGATCTGGCCTTCCTTCCATCAGCATATCCCTGCTGAATTCACTCGCCACAATCACGAGGGTCCGCTCAAGTTTCCCGCTTTGATCCAGATCTTTG
>JAXISU010000398.1:0-2513 GCA_034680425.1 Cyclobacterium sp. | reverse complement strand
CAGTGCGCTTGCCCAGTCGGTCGGTGTCCACATCCTGATCGGCATAGTTGATCTGCACCGCATGTACCGTACTCAACTGGCCTAGGTCGGTTTGGATCCACTCTCCCTTGGCGCCAGATTGCGCACTCCAATAGGTTTTGAGGTCCTCGTCATTGGCTTTGTTAGGCGAAAATCCTCCTAAAGTAGAGGACACCTGCATGGGCTTGTCGTAGTTGAGCAGCATCCATCCCGTAAACTTCCCTGCCTTTTCGGTATTCGGAAGGTAATGCGGATAGTCTCCAAATGCGGTACTGGACCACATGACATCGTCTTTGTCAAAGACAGCGGGCCAGATGCCCAAGCGTCGCTCGAAGGTATTTTTGACCGAAATCATGATCGTGCTGATGTGCCAGTACTTACCTTGGTTATCCTTGAAAGTACTGCCATGTCCTGCACCTCGAGCAAAACCACCTAACTTCATGCTTAAGGGATCCGATTGGGGAGTAAAAGGTCCCAAAGGAGTTGGGCCAACCACTACCCCGTCCGAATAGCCAGATAAATCAGTGCCCGGAGAGCCGTATTGAAGGTAGTATTTTCAGTTGTGTTTGGTCACGTGGGCGCCTTCCATAAAGGGATCCAAAAAGGTATTGTCCATGTGCTCCCCAAATCGCTGCCAGCCGTACTTGTCCGGTTCTAGGAGGTACATCTCCTTTAGCGTTCCGATTGGAGCCATCGTTTTTCGGTTCAACTCAATGCCATAGAGTGGGTAGCGATTGGAACTACCATTGTACATGTAGAGTCTGCCGTCATCATCGGTGAAGAAGTCGGGGTCCCAACCCCCAATTTCAAATTTTTCCACCAAGGGTTTCCACTCGTTTGCCTTGGGATTGGTACTCATCCAGATGGTGAAGTCTTTTTCATAGGTGGAGCCCATGACCAGCACCGTATCGCCTACAATTCCCACTGCCGGGGCACACAATTCATCGTACACTTTGTTCCAAGGCTGAAGAAACCGTCTAGAATGAAAGTCCCAGTTCAACATATTGTCACTTGTCCAATAGCCCCACTGATTGGTGGAGAACAGGATGTAACTCCCCTGATAGTTGACCACCACAGGATCTGCAGTGGCACGATGCCTTCCCCATTCCGAAAAATTAGGGATGGGCGTGTAGCCATAGTCCAGGTTGATGGGATTGCAGTAGGTCTGCTGCTGGGCTTGAGCAGCAAAGGTGAGAAAAAGAAGCGGGAGGATAAGAAAAAAACGCATGGCTAAACAATTAGAATTGGAATACACCTGGAGCAGAATCAGTAGAAGCCAAGAACAAATTCTTTAACCCTACACTGAGCCACTCTTTTCAAAAATACGAGAGCGCAAGTCAAGAAAAAAATAGGATTTCTAGAACGGGACATTTAAAATTCTGGAGCCCCAAGAATTAACTATTTAAAAACTTATACATATATTTGTCACACTAACAATTGCTATGACACAAGAACTCTTTGCTAGCTATTCTTTTCTGCTGGACCGCACGGCCCGGAAGGTGAAGCAATATGCACAACAGCAATTTAAGCAAGGGGGCTTTGACGTGACTGTGGATCAATGGTTGGTCTTAAAAAACCTAGCGGAAAATCCTGAATTGAGCCAAACCGAGTTGGCAAACCTAGTATTCAAGGATCACCCCACGCTCACCCGGATATTGGATTTATTGCATAAAAAAGGCTACATCATTCGGGTGCAGCACCCACAGGATCGCAGAAGTTTTCAATTGCACTTGACCGAAGCAGGCGTAACCAAAGTCGCCGAACTGAGACCCAAAGTCCTTCAATTTCGAGAGAAGGCTTGGGAGAACCTGACTGAAAAGGACTTCTTAGAATTCAAGCGCATCCTGAATACCATCTACCAAAATTTGGACGAGTCAAACAAAGATACCAACAGCTAGTTTGGAATTCAGCAACTGAATTTCAGTCCCTAACCAAACGCATTTAACTACTCCATGAACACCCCCACCATCCACACAGATCTTTGCATCATCGGCGCAGGCCCGGTAGGACTTTTTGCGGTTTTTGAGGCAGGATTACTCAAAATGAGATGCCATTTGATTGATGCTTTGCCACAGATTGGAGGGCAACTTTCAGAAATCTATCCTCAGAAACCGATTTACGACATCCCTGGATACCCTGAAATCAAAGCACAGGATTTGGTAGACAACCTGATGGAGCAGGCCAAACCATTCAATCCCACCTTCACCTTGGGCGAGCGTGTAGATCTTCTGGATCGCCAAGAGGATGGAAGCTTTATCGTAACCACCAGCGACAAGACCACGGTGCACGCCAAAGTCATCATCATTGCAGGAGGTCTGGGATGTTTTGAACCGAGAAAGCCCGTTTTGAACAACCTAGAAGCCTTTGAAGGCAAGGGAATTCACTACATGGTAAAGAACCCTGAGACCTTCCGGGACAAAAAAGTAGTGATCGCAGGAGGGGGAGATTCCGCCTTGGACTGGACCATTTTCTTGGCCAATGTAGCGGAGCGTGTG